>CACDEK010000001.1 GCA_902551735.1 uncultured Pelagibacteraceae bacterium
ATGTTTTTGAGAAGGTTTGCCTATTAAATTTGATAAAAAAATTACTAGGATGGACCCAGCCAAAGTTCCAAAAAAAACACTAGATACATTCATTTCATAGATTAAATAAAGTGATGCTATCAATGAAAAACCAATAATACTTTGGACTAGATTTCCCCAAAAACAAAAAAGATTCTTCCAATCCCAGGTTTTATCTCTAGGATTCACGGAAACCAATTCCCAGTTCATAAGCTTGATATTGTTTTTTTCTTGAATCACCATTTTATATTAAACTAATAATATCAGCTGTCCATATATGGCTTCAGCAGTTTTTTAATATAATATATAATCATTTAAATAATGGAAAATTTTGATTACGTAATTATAGGTGCTGGTTCAGCTGGCTGTGTTTTAGCAAATAGACTAACTAATAAAACTAATATTAAAGTTTTATTATTAGAAGCTGGTGGAAAAGATACAAACCCCTGGATCCATATTCCTGGAGGGTACTTTAAAACTATGCATAATCCAAAAACAGATTGGTGTTTCAAAACTGAAAAAGATAAAGCATTAAATAATAGAGAAATGAATTACCCTAGAGGTAAAACTTTAGGTGGAAGCTCTTCTATTAATGGAATGTTATATATTAGAGGCCAGGCAAATGATTATAATTATTGGAGACAATTAGGAAATGTTGGTTGGTCATGGGATGATGTTTTACCTTATTTTAAAAAGGCGGAGGATAACCAAGAAGGTGAAAATGATTTTCATGGTGTAGGTGGTCCTCTTAAAGTTGAAAAAATAAGAGCTACTTTTAAAGTTTTAGATTTATTTTTAGAAGCGGCAGAAGAATTTGGTTACAAAAAAACTTCAGACTTTAACTCTGGCAACAATGAAGGTATGGGGTATTTTCCTGTAACTGTAAAAAATGGTTTTAGATGTAGTACTGCAGTGGGATATTTAAATCCTATTAAAAAAAGAAAAAACTTAAAAATTTTAACTAATGCACATATAAAAAATATAGAATTTAAAAATAATAAAGCTTTCAAGGTAAATTATTGGAAAGACAATAAAATATTTTCAGCTTACGCTAACAAAGAAATAATATTGAGTGCTGGCTCAATAGGATCTCCTCATATACTTCAAGCTTCTGGCGTAGGTCCCGCATCATTGCTTAAAAAAAATAATATAACTATTATAAAAGATCATCCTGGAGTAGGTAAAAACCTTACTGACCATTTAATGTTAAGACCAGTTTACAAAATTAAAAATTTAGAAACCTTAAATAGTATATATAACAGTTATTATAAAAAATTTTTAACTGGCTTAAATTTTTTTCTTTTTAGAAAAGGACCACTAACTATTGGTGCTAGCTATGTATGTGGTTTCATTAAAAGTGATACATACTTAGAAACTCCAAATTTACAATTTCATGTTTCTCCAGCAAGTACTGATTATTTAGGAAAATCGTCTCTTCACAAATTTCCTGCTTTTACTCCAACTATTGCAAATGTAAGACCAACCAGCAGAGGTTCAATTGAATTAAAATCACCCGATACAAGAGTTCCTCCAAAAATTTTTACTAATTATTTATCCACTGAAGAAGATATTGAGATTGCAGGCAAATCAATGAAGATTGTGAGAAACATTATAATGAATTCTAAAACTTATAAACCTTATGAACCAGAAGAATTAAGACCTGGTATTCATATTAACGATAATCACGCTCTTGCAAATGAAGCTGGAAAATATGCTAATACAATTTTTCATCCTGTAAGCACATGTAAAATGGGTAATGATAAAAATTCCGTAGTAAATAATAGATTAATTGCACATGGGCTTGAGAATTTACGAATTGTTGATGCTTCAATTATGCCTCATATTACTTCAGGAAATACAAACGCTCCAACGATTATGATTGCTGAAAAAGCAGCTGACATGATAATAGAAGATAGTAAATTATGACAGAACAAATAGTAATTTTTTTTCAAATTGTTTTAATAGATTTAGTTTTAGCTGGTGACAATGCAATTATTATAGGAATGGTTGCTTCTCAGTTTCCACCTGACCAAAGAAAAAAACTTATTTTTTTTGGTATAGGGGCAGCTATTGTTTTAAGAATTATTTTTACTTTAATAACTGCTTACTTGCTACAAATTACAGGTATAAGATTGGTAGGTGGTATATTATTGCTTTATGTATGCTACAAACTATACACAGATGTAGTTAAAAATAATTCTAATGAAAAAAAAGATTTAAATGTTGATAACTCTAATTTTTTAAAAGCAATTACAACTATTGTAATAGCAGATGTAACTATGAGCATAGATAATGTATTAGGAGTAGCAGGAGCAGCTCGTGATCACTATTTTTTGCTAATTTTTGGATTAATTCTTTCAATAGTTTTGATGGCAACTGCAGCAACATTAATATCTAAATGGATAAAAGAATATAAATGGATAGCTTGGGTTGGTTTATTGGCCATATTAACTGTTGCTGTTGATTTAATTTATACTGACATAAAATTGTTTATATAAAATGTACGTAAAAGTAATTAAATATTTTATCATAATATTTTTAATTTGTTTTGAAACTTCTGCCATTGAGTTTAACGGAAAATTTATTCAAGGTCATTTTATAATGGGTAAAACTGATCCAAATGCAAAAATTTTAATTGGTAAAAAAGGAATTAGAGTTTCAAAAGATGGTTACTTCGTTTTTGGTATAGATAGAGATCAAAAGTTTGATATTTTAATAACTAAAATTTTAAATGGAGATAAAGAAAAAATAATAAAAAAAGTATTTAAAAGAAAATATAAAATTCAAAGAATTGATGGTCTTGAACAAAGCAAGGTTACGCCACCAGAAGAAGTTTACAAAAGAATAAAAGAAGAAAACAATAAAATAGGAGAAGCAAGAGCAATTAATTCTGATTTAATTTTTTTTAAGGATAAGTTCATTATGCCTGTAAAAGGTATTATTACTGGAGTGTACGGTAGTCAGAGAATTTTAAATGGAAAACCTAGATGGCCGCATTATGGTATAGATATTGCTGCGGATCAAGGCTCAACTATTAAATCATCTGGGAGTGGTGTGGTTACAATGGCTGAAGATGACCTCTATTATACTGGTGGAACCATAATCATGGATCATGGCCATGGTATATCAACAATTTATTCTCATCTTGAAAGTGTTTTAGTATCTGTTGGTGATAAAATAAATCAAGGAGATCTCATAGGCACTGTAGGATCTACTGGTAGATCCACAGGACCACATTTAGACTTCCGAATTAATTGGTTTCAAACAAGATTAGACCCGATGTCGGTATTAAAAATTAATTAAAAAATTCATTTTTAATATTACGATAATTGAATTTATTTTTTATTAATAAAATGAAAAATATAATGTGTAAAAAGTGTCCAGCATGTCTCATTCTTTCTTGTTCAAAACCAGCACCGAAATGAATTGCAAAAATTAACCAAAGATAAATTAAAAAAATTCCAGAAAAAGCTTTTTGATATTTTTTATTATTATCATTAATGTTAAATAAGTTTTTTATTAACAAAACTCCAAAAAAAACATAAATAAATAAATAGTATAATTGTAAAGTTCGGACTTTTAATTGATTAGTAATATTATTTTTTTTAAGCTCTGCAAAAAAATCAAAATATTTATGCCAATTTATTGGTTCCCAGCCAACATGATCAAAGGCAAAATGTCCATGAGTAGAAATAAAATTAAATTTAACTGTTTGCAAAAATTTTATTGGCTCTTGATAAATTAAATTTAAGCTAATTTTTAAACATTCTTTTGTTCTATAAATAAATCCCACATTATTAAATCTACTATACTCTCCAATTAAAGAAGGATGAGATATATTTAAATTTGGGTTATTGTTTACAAATTTTATTTCAGAGTCTTTGATATCTATTATATCAAAAGTACATAAATTGTGGTTTTGATGATACGCATGCATTACCTGCATTAATTGCAAACCAATCCATGAAGAATTTGCAAATAAATTAAATTCTATTTTATTTTTAATTGATAATGACATGCTCAGAAAGAAAAATATAATGAAGACTATAAAACTTCTAAGTAAATTTTTTTTATATTTTATTAAAAAAATTCCTAAAAAGATCACTAACATAAATAGTGGATTGCTAAAGGCACTCCATGTAAAAACTAAAAATAATGCAGATAAATAAATAATAATTTCAAATTTTAAACTTTGTTCTTTTGAAAATTTTAAATAAAAAAAAGATATTTGTGCAAATATTAAAACTATTAAGTGCATATAGTGTAAGTAAGCCTCGTAAAATAAGAAAGATAATGAAAATATAATAAATATTAAGAAAGTTATATAAATTATATTTTTTTTTAAATTAAAAAGATTACAGATTAAATAAAAATAAAAAATTATAATTATCGAAATGAAATAATTAAAATAATATATAATTTTACCTAGTTTAGAATAATCTGTTCCAAAAAATTTTACAAATATTCCATATATTAAATTCCAAATCGGTGGTTGAAAATGAAGATGGTAAAGTGTACCAAATAAATCCTTTTTCAAAAGTTCTGGGGGCATAAGTTGCCATCTATATATTAAATCTGCAGCTATAGGCTCAATTCCCAAAAAGGATATTATTATTCTTGAAATAATATAAATTCCTAAAAGTTGCCAATATATATTTATATTTTTTTTAGAAATATCATTCATTAAATTCTACTTATAAATTTATCTATTTTAAAACACAGTGCAAAAAAGCTAATCTTTTTTTCTTATTTCATCCTCGCAAAACTTTTTTGCCACATTAATATCAAATGACTCTGAGGTTTGTTTTTGCGCAACAAGACATGCCTGGATAGATTTTGTTAAATTATATTCGCCTGCAGATGTTCTAAATAAATATAAAATAATAATCCCAAATATTATTATTCCAATCATTTTAATATTTTTATTCATATTTTTTAATTATATTTCGCTACTAGCTATAATTCTTTCATAAAACAATCTCGCGGAGATTCCAATGTTTAAAAAAGGTTGAGGTGGTAGCCAGTTAGGTTTTTTTCTTTCTTCAATTATAGATATTTTGTCAGAATCTTGATTTGACGCCATCAGAGCAATTTGTTCTCCAAATAAAGTTCCTACTCCAATACCTGAACCATTATAACAACCTGCTACAAAAATATTATTTTCTAATTTTTCAAAAATCTGCGAACCATTTCCACTTCTACAAACTACACCCGACCAACTCGATTCTATTAGATTTTTTGGAAGCTCAGGGAACCTTTTTTTTATTCCTACTTCGTGTAATTTTATGTTCTTTTGTAAATTAAACTTGTTCATAAAATTTGGGTTATTTAGTTCAGCAGTATTTCTGATTAAAATTCTTTTATTAGCAGTCATCCTTATTGTTGCTCCCATTGGTCTTACTGGTAAAACACCCCATTCTTTTGGTTTGCCAATGCTCTCAAACTCATTACCACTTAATGGCCTGGTCATACTTGCAGTAAGAGTAATTGGAAAAGAATATCTTGGTTTAATTTTTTGAGAACTTAAAAATCCATTAGTACAGAAAATAATTTTATCTGCTTGTATAGTGCTATTTTTTAAAACACATTCAATTTTATCATTTGATTTTTTCCAATTTATTAAAGGTGAATTTTCATAAAGATCTACATTAAATGGTAAAGTTTCCACCATAGATCTTGCAAGTTTAGCTGGATGCAATAAAATTCCTCCTTTTGTAAAAATTCCAATTTTATAAAAATTTGTTCCAAGCTTATTTTTTAAATCTTTATTATATAAAATTTTATTATCAAAATTTAATGATGAAAGAATATTGCTAAAAAATTTTATTTTTTTTTCATCTTCTAATCTAGATGAAGCAAAATATTTTCCACACTCATTCCACTCACACTCAACTTGATGATCATTAATATATTTTTTTACTGCTTTAATTCCTTCTTCGTAAATTTTTACTTTTTTTTTATAACTATTAATTTCTTTATTTGATGTAAAACCATCATTTAATGTTGTATCAACCAAATAACCAGAATTTCTACTACTAGCTCCTTCACCTGCTAATTGTGCATCAATAATTATGATTTTTTTATCTTTGTTTAATAATCCAAGTGATCTAGCAGCTGATAAACCTGTAAAACCAGCTCCAACAACTAAAAAATTACATTTTTTTTTATTATTTATAATATTAATATTTGATCTTGGTCTTAGATCTTTTATCCATCCACAATGTTGGTCATTAATCACTGACATTAATTTTTATTATAACATAGTTAGAAAAATAAAATAATTTAATGATTAAATTAACGAGGATTTTGAGGTTTCATGTCCGACTTATTTATACCTGCTACTTTAACAGGTTTTTTCATGGCATCTCTTCTAAAAGGTTCTCCTAATTCCTGATTTAAAATTACTTCTATAAAAGTTGTAATCCCCTTTTGCTGATCTTCACAAGATTGTTTTATAGCGTTAGTTGTTTCTTCCATTGTTTTAACAGTAACACCTTTTAAGCCACATGAATTAGCAACTTTTGCATAACTTAAATCTGGATCAAGCTCAGTACCTACAAAATTATCAGCGTACCATAAAATTGAGTTTCTTTTTTCTGCTCCCCATTGATAATTTCTAAAAATTACCATGGTTATTTTTGGCCATTCTTTTCTAGCACATGAGCTCATTTCATTCATACTAATTCCAAAAGCTCCGTCACCAGCAAATCCAATTACTGGTATATCTGGGCAACCAATTTTAGCACCTAAAATAGATGGAAAACCATAACCGCATGGACCAAATAATCCAGGAGCAAGATATTTTCTTCCTTTTTCAAAAGTTGGATAAGCATTTCCAATTGCACAATTATTTCCTATATCGCTTGAAATAATTACATCTTGAGGCATACCCACCTGTATTGCTCTCCAAGCTTGTCTTGGAGACATACGATCGTTATCTCTTTCTCTAGCCTCTTTATTCCAAACTGTTCCAGGGTCATCTTCTTCATGATCTAAACTTGTTAACTTTTGCAACCACGCTGATTTTGTTTTATGTATTAAATCTTTTCTTTTTTGTCTGTCAGCATCTCCAGCCTTAGAAGTAAGATTTTTTAGTATTTGCTTAGACACTAATTTAGCATCACCACATATTCCTACGGTAACTTTCTTAGTGAGACCTATTCGATCTGAATTAATATCTACTTGAATAACGCTTGCATTTTTTGGCCAATAATCAATTCCATAACATGGTAATGTTGAAAAAGGATTCAATCTTGTTCCTAAAGCCAAAATTACATCTGCTTTTGAAATTATTTCCATTGCAGCCTTAGATCCATTGTATCCAAGAGGTCCAACAGCTAAAGGGTGGCTTCCTGGAAAACTATCATTGTGCTGATAACCAGAACAAACTGGTGCATCTAATTTTTCTGCAAGTTTTTTACAATCTTCAATAGCTCCACCTATGACAACTCCTGCTCCAGACAAAATTACAGGAAATTTTGCTTCAGATAATAATTTTGATGCTTTTGAAATAGAATCTGATCCTCCAGTTTGTCTTTCAAGTTTTACAATTGGTGGTAAATCTATATCTACAACATGAGTCCAATAGTCTCTAGGTATATTTATTTGAGCGGGCGCAGATCCTCTCCAAGCTTTTTCAATAACTCTATTAAGAACCTCTGCCATTCTCGAAGGATCTCTTACCTCTTCTTGGTAACAAACCATATCTTTAAATAAATTCATTTGTTCAACTTCTTGAAAGCCTCCTTGGCCTATAGTTTTATTTGCAGCTTGTGGAGTTACTAAAAGTAGCGGTGTATGGTTCCAATATGCAGTTTTTATAGGTGTAACTAATCCTGTTATACCAGGGCCATTCTGAGCAATAACCATAGACATTTTTCCAGTTGCTCTTGTATAACCATCAGCAATTAAACCACCATTTGTCTCATGGGCAACATCCCAAAAAGTTATCCCAGCAGCAGGAAATAAATCTGATATTGGCATAAATGCAGAACCAATTATCCCAAATGCATTTTCAATACCGTGATTTTGAAGAACTTTTACAAATGCTTCTTCGGTTGTCATTTTAGCCATAATCTTTTTCCTTTTAAATAATTTTATATGTTTTATTTTGTAGCTGCAATCGAAACATAATATGAAACAGCTTCAATTTCATCTGCTGTAAGTTGCCCTTCATAGGCAGGCATTACACCTATACCATTTGTTACAGTGGTTATTACTCTCATCATATCCGGTCTTATTTCATTTAAATTTGGTCCTATTTGAGCATTTGAACCTGCGTCAGCTAGGGTGTGACAACTAGAACATACAGCTTTATTTAAAAACACATCTTTACCTAAATCAAATATAGGGTCTGATTTTGAAGGTAATATTAATATATTGGTAATAAAAAAAATTTTTAAAAAAAAAAATATATAATTTTTCATTTAGTTATATTTGTCACGTATTTTTTTCTTAAGTTTGAAAAAAATCTTCTAATAAAAGCACCCGCAACACCTAAAACAATTGCAAATATGATAGAAATTATTCCATATTGTATAGGAAAGTCCATTGAAAGATTTTTGATAAATTTTGAAAATGTTCCTAAATTTTTTGAACCATTAAATGCAGTTTCTTTAATTACTTGCTCAGCAAAAAATGTATCATATGCAATAGCTATGCCTACTGCTAATAATAAAATTGCCAAAAGAGCTTTAAGTTGAGAACTATCAATACGTTCTCCTAATTTTTGACCAATTTGAACTCCAAGAATAGAACCTAAAATCAACATAGAAACTAAAATTAAATCGATAGATCCGTAATTAAATGCATGTAGAATAGTTACTGTTGCGCTAACAAAAATAGTAACAAATAAAGATGTTCCTGGAACTAATTTAGTAGGCATTCCAATAATATAAATCATTGCAGGAACTAATATAAAAGCACCACCAATTCCCATAATGGCTGCTATAAAACCAACAATTAAACCTATTGTAATTGGAGTAAATGCGCTTTCATATAATTTTGATTTTTTAAATCTCATTCTTAATGGAAGGCCATGTATCCAATAATGGTAATGAAGTTTTTTTTTTAAAACAATTTTTTTTCTTGCTCTATCAATTTCAGAAAGTCCCTCAACCAACATCAAGGTTCCAATAATTGCTAAAATATACATATATGATAATGAGATAACTACGTTAATTTTTCCGATTTCTTTAAAATAGGTGAAAGTAATAATGCCAAGTATAGTTCCAACAACGCCTCCTATTACGATCATTATTCCCATTTTGTAATCTAATGTATCTTTTAACCAATGAGTGGTTGAACCAGAAACTGAGGTAGCTAATATATTGTTTGCCTCATTAGCTACTGCATAAGAAGGTGGTATACCAAGAAAAATTAAAAATGGTGTCATTAAAAAACCACCTCCTACACCAAATAATCCTGATAAAATTCCAACTATTGTGCTAAGAGAAAAAATTACAATTAAATTTACTGAAACTTCTGCAATTGGGAGAAAAACTTCCATTTAACTAGTAAGTATTCCTCTAATTTATTCTTGTCAATGGATAGATTTTATTAAACTTTGGATTTTATTAGATTTTCTTTGTTAAAGATTTATATATGTTCCAAAAATTATTATAGCCCAATAAATAGCTAGACCTAAAAAGATTAAGTATTTTGTTGGGGAAAGTGCTGATTGCAACGGAATTTTTTTTAATATTTTTTTGTAATTTTCATTGAATAATTTCAGCATAGACCTCCAGGTACCACAAGTTAATACTTTTGCAAGCCTTATTTACAATCTATAATTTTTAAAAGATCGTAGCTCCAAATATTTTAATTTCATCACCTTCTTCTCCAAGTACTAGACGGCCCAAAAATTCACCAGGCATTTTCGTGCTGGTTTGTTTATAGAGTACAGTCACGTACAGACCTCTTCTAAGACAACCAAATGCTTTGCAGCCTTCTACTAGGCTGGATATTAATTCGTTACTAGCCCATTGTTTACCAAGCTCTATTTCATTTGCTCCATATAGCATTTGAGATGAAAGATCTTTTGTAAAACCACCGTAATCCTTAATATTTGATGATTTGACTAGATTTTCCCAAATAGGGTCTGCAATTTTGATAATTTCATCGTCAGATTTATCTAAAAGACTCATTTATTTTATAATTTAAAATAATTTTAAGAAGCTTGTTTTTTTTCTTTATCATCAACAATATGGTAAACTGGTTTCTTCTCCATTGAAAATTTACCTGTTTCCTCATCTCTTTGAGAAACTGTTAAACAATGCCAATTTTCATCATCTAACTTCATATGATCACCTCTATAATAGTAACCTGGCCAACGAGTTTCTTCTCTATATAGTGTGTGTTCAGTAACACATTGTGACGTCAAAGTTCTATGTTTTAGCTCCCAGGCTCTCATTAACTGATGATAATCTTCTGCACCAACATTTTCTAAATCTTCCTGGAGCCAAACCAATAACTCTAAACCTTTTTTTAATAAATTATCATTTGTCATGTAATTGTTTGTAATTCCTCCACAATATTCATCCATTATTTTTTGCAGCCTTTGGAGACCTTGGATTGGAGAAATATAACTTGGTGAAACTGTCCCTCCTGTAATTTCATTTCTACCCACAGCATAATTTTCCATGGGTTTGTATATAATTTTTTTTAAATTTTGATATTGATTTTCAGAAACTTCTATACCATTGGCTTTTTTATCTTGAATATATTTAACTGCAGCTTTGGCTGCTAATCTTCCTTCAGTAAAAGATCCAGAAGAGAATTTATGAGCACTTCCACCAACTGTATCACCAGCACCAAATAATCCTTCAACTGTCATCATTCTATTATATCCCCAAAAATAATCATCTGGAGCAATATCTTCAGGTCCACTAACCCAAGCACCAGAACATGTAGCATGAGAACCCATAACATATGGTTCTGATGTAGTTAATTCAGGATTGGTATATTTAGGATCTATATTTTGAGAAGCCCACACAACTGCCTGTCCAACAGTCATACCTAAAAAATTTTCCCAGCCTACAGTTTCTAAGTGAGGATCTTGGAAAGCTTCTTTGGTAACCATGTGAATTGGGCCACCACCTGCTGCTACTTCTTTTATAAAAGCATGATTTCTAAGACAAGTTGGAACTGGGTGATGGTCTATATACTCACCTACTAGTTTTTTTGTTTCTTCGTACCATTTCTTCTCATAATTTTCACCTTTGCCATTTTGTGTATAAGTTTTTAAATGCAGAAAATATGCACCAACGGGACCATAACCATCTTTGAATCTACATAAAACAATTCTGTTTTCCATTTGAGTCATTTTTGCTCCTACCTCAATAGGTAAAGCATATGCGGAGCCATTGCTCCAAGGTGCATACCAAGTTCTTCCCATTCCTTCACCTACGGCTCTTGGTTTAAAAATATGCGAAGCACCACCAGCAGCGACTATTACAGTTTTAGCTTTAAAAACATAATAATCTCCAGTTCTCATATTAAATCCAACAGCTCCAGCTATTCTATTGTTTTTACTTTCATCTTTTAAAAGATGCGTAATCATTATTCTGTTATAAATTTTGTCAGCTGATTTTTTTGCAGCCTCTGCAACAATTGGTTTGTAGCTTTCTCCGTGTATCATTATTTGCCATTTACCCTCTCTTTGATATCTGCCAGTTTCTTTGTTTCTCATCATAGGCAAACCCCATTCATCGAACATATGAACAGTTGAATCAACATGTCTCGCCATATCATATCCAAGGTCTTCTCTAACAAGTCCCATTAAATCGTTTCTTGCGTATCTAACATGATCCTCTGGCATGTTTTCTCCCCATTGCATTCCCATATAACAGTTAATCGCATACAAGCCTTGAGCTACCGCACCGCTTCTGTCTATATTTGCTTTTTCAACACAAATTATTTTTAAATCTCTTCCCCAGTGTCTAGCTTCAAATGTAGCACCTGTGCCAGCCATACCTCCGCCTACTACCAGGACATCACATTCTTCAAAAATAGTTTTTTTAGCCATTAATAATAAACTCCTTTTTTAAAAGCACTTTTTTCGACTTTAGGTAATTCTTTGTTTGTGTTTAAACCTTTAGGCTCTGAATATAATATTTGAGAATTTAATTCTCCTTGATTTGGTTTTTCTTCTTCAGCTAAATTTGGAATAAATTTTCCCCACGGTTTAGTTGTTATTGGTGAAATAAAATCTTTAACTGTTCCATTTCTAAATTTAATTTTCCAAGATATTGTTCCTTTTTCTTCTTCTCTTCTAACTCTTACACTATGTCCCATAGGAGAAAAATCAGCGTAACCACGAACATCAATTGCATGATTTGGGCAAGCTTTAACACAAGAATAACACTCCCAACAAAAATTCGGTTCAATATTTTTTGCACGTCTTATAGTTTCATCAATGTGCATAATGTCTGAAGGACAAATATCAACACAATGTCCACATCCATCGCAGCGGGTCATGTATACAAATGTTGACATATTTAATTTTTTCTTATCATATTAATAATGTTTTGGCTCTTCTCTTTTTATACCTAGGCCAAATTGCTCAGGTGCATCAGCCGGTGGAGGCAAATTATCTCTAGAACCATCTGCTTCAGCTAAATTCTTTTGTATAGCAGCTCCTGGCTTGTAAAACATATGGGCAAATTTCGACCAATAAACACCACCAAATAAAACAAGATTAGATAAAATATAAAAAACTAAAAAAACTTTATCATCCCATCTATCTTGTAAATTTAAAGATTGTAAAAAAGACCAAATTAAACCAAATAAAGATGATGCTATAAGCGCAAGAACAAATAAATCTGCTCTAATTATTCTATACCAAGGTTGAGCCTCAGAATAAACATCAACTCTTAAAAAAAACCAAAACCATGATCCCCCAAGAACAGTCATTATAGCACCTACATGCCAAACTATAGGCCACAATGAAGGTGTATCTGAAGATTGTGATGAATAACAAAAAATCATTATCACAGAACTAATCCAAAACAAAATAGTTCCATACATACCAAGAAGGTGTGCTGCTCTCCTTTGACCAGCACCTAACTCTGATGTGGTAGCAATATCACTAACAATGGTTTTGGATATTACAGATATTTTTTCACCAGCGCTTAGAGTTTTTGTAGCTGACAATTTTGCTTTTTTTGCATTTTCAAAAAAATATTTAACATTTTTTTTATGTATTGTGTCAATAAGAGTTCCAACTACAACAAAAATTAACATTGCAAAAACAAAGGATTGCATAAAAACTGGGTCTACAGTTTCAGCTAGTATTGAATATGGATTCGTTTGTAACATCTTGGTTAATATACCTTTTCTATTAAAGTATTTAGTATAGATAAGATAATAGATCAACCGTTATATCGAGGACATTTAGAAATAGCTTGTAGATATATTTTTAGTAAAACTCTGTAGTATTTAAAACTTTTTCTTTTCCAGGAAGAATTATAAACAGAATAAACAGATGCGACTCCTTTTCCTGATCCTATAATGATAATTTCATCATAAGTTTTTAATGAATTTATTAAAATATTTTTTTTTAGAATCTTAATTTTTTTTAAAAAAAAATTTAAAGTAGTTCCTTTATAAAAATTAGATATAGGCGAATAAATTTTATTTTTTTTTATAAATAGTAAATTAGAAGTGCCACTTTCCAATATTTTTTTGTTTTTATAAAGAGCTATATCAAATTTGGTTGTGTCTATTTTTTTCAGAAAATTTAAAATTTTTTTATATTTTAAATTTTTATACTCAGGATCAATTCTCTTATAATTTATTAATTTTAACGAAAATTTAGATTTTGGTATTAGTTTTTTTCTTAAAGAAATTGAGATTATTTTATTATTCACAGCAATTCTAAATAAATGGTTATATGTTTTTTTACGGTTAAGATTCTCATTAATTAAATATAAAATATTTTTTTTAATATTCTTTTTATGAATATTATAAATTTTTAATGATCTAAAAAGTTTATCTAAATGTTCTTTAAAAAATAAAATTTTAAATGGTTTTCCAATTACCCTCATAGTAGTAAAAACTCCATGAGAATCCCAAAGATCTTGAAATTTAATTTCTTCTAGATCTTTATGCCGATAAGATTTTTTTAATAATAAAGTTGCCATTTTCTGTTAAAAAAGATTCTGGATGAAACTGAAATCCAAAAATATTGTTTTTTATATCTTCAATACCCATTGGAATATTTGTTTTTGTACATCTCATCGTAATTTTTATATTGTTTGATTTATATGGTTCTAATAATTTCAATGAATGATACCTGCCTACTGTAAAAGTTTTATTTTTTTTGAACACCTTGCTTTCTTTAGTAACTTTTACTATTGATTGATAACCATGATAAATTTTTTTTTGTTCTATAATTCTTCCCTTCTCATTAAATAGTATTTGCTGAAAGCCAAGACAAATTCCAATTAATTTTTTTTTTCCTTTATACTTGTTGTAAATATTTGATGTTAAAGGATAATCTTTTGGCGACCCGGGTCCAGGTGAAAAAACAATTATATTAGATTTTTGTAATTTTTTTTTGTCAATCTCAAAATAATTTGAACAAAAAACTTCATCAAATTTTGAAAATTGGTGTACTACATTCCAAGTAAATGAGTCCTGATGATCAATTATATAAATCATTTGTATAATTCCAATAAAGATTTAGCCTTAATAAAGTTCTCATTAAATTCTTTTTTAGCTGAACTGTCTAAAACAACACCAGATGCAGCTGATATCTCAGAAATATTTTTATAATTTAATATTGATCTAATTATTATATTAAATCTCATATCTTGATTAAATTTTACATAACCAAAACTTCCAGTAAATATATTTCTATCCTCTGTTTCTTGTTTGTTAAGAAGTTCTAAGGTTCTAATTTTTGGACAACCAATAACTGAACCACCTGGCATCATTGATTTAATTATATCTTTAATTTTTATTTTATTTTTTAACTTGCCTTGTATTGAAGTTATGTAATGAAAAAGATGCTTGTACTCTTCAACATATTTTTTTTTTAATATTTTTACAGTACCAGTTTTACATATCTTAGATAGGTCATTTCTTTCCATATCAACTATCATATTATGCTCTTTCGTTTCTTTAAGGTTATTTTTAAAAAAATTTAAAGCTTTTAACTTATTAATTTTTTTACTTTTTTTAAGCGTTCCAGCTATCGGTTTAGTGATTATATTATTTCCCTTTTTATCAATTAAAGTTTCTGGGGAACAGCTGACTATCGAAAAATTTTTATCCCTAATCATAAATGATTCTGGTGAAGAATTAACTTTCATTAACTTCCAAAAAAAATTAATAGGATTAATTTTTGATTTATTTTTATATTTTGTACAAACTTTTATTTGATAAGTTTCTCCTTGTTTAATTTTTTTTGAAAATATATTAAATATTTCATTATATTTCTTATAGTTAATGTTTAATTTAAATGCTGTTGAAATTTGTGATTTATCAAAATACCTTTTAAAAAAGTTTTTTTTTATTGAAGATAATATTTTTATATTTTTTCTTATTTTAATTATTGTTTCAGGTTTATAAAAAACACCTTTATAAAAGTTAAGTTTTTTTTGATTTTTAATTTTTATATTAAGTAAATTACAAAGAATTTCATATCCAAAAAAACCTATATAAAGATCTGTATCTTTTTTAAATTTTTTTTTTGAAAATAATTTAAAAAATTGATTAACATTGTTGTTTGTTAACACAATTTTTTTTGAAAAATCAGTATAAATGTTATAACCATATTTTACTTTATAAATAATTAAAGGTTTATCGGAGTTATAAAGTTTCTCCAAATATGAATTAAATTTTGGTTTATGCGAGTTGAGGTCTTTCAATTGCTTTCTCTTTTATTGGTAAATGTATCAAACCTGCAAAAATAGATAAAGCAATAGAAATGTACCACGCGTAATCCAAAGAACCATATAAATCATGAAATAAACCGCCAAGATAAGCTCCTAAAAATGATCCAACTTGATGACTTAAAAAAACAAAACCATAAAGTAAGGTTATATATTTTGTTCCAAAAATATGTCCAACTATACCGTTGGTTGGTGGAACGGTAGCTAACCACAAATAACCAAATGTAATTCCAAAAATAATTGCATTAATGACATTTGGTGGCATATATATAAAATATATTATTGAAACTCCTCTTAATAAATATATTGCACTTAATAATTTTTTCTTACTAATTCTTGTAGATAAATATCCACTACTTAATGTACCAAATATATTAAATAAACCTATTAATGCTAAAATTGCTGTAGCAGTCCAATCTTCTAAACCTTTATCTCTAATATGCATTGGTATATGTGTTGCGACAAGTGCAATGTGCCAGCCACAAACAAAAAATCCTAATGTTAAATAATTAAAACTTTTATTTGTGAATGCTTCTTTAATAGCTCCAATTGCTGATTGTTTATCTTCATTTTCTTGTTGCAATAATTTTGTTGGTGTAGATAAAAATAGAGAAATAAACAAACCAAATATAACCATAACTCCAAAAATAACTAATGTTGCATTCCAACCAAATTCCATGAGAGTAAATCTTGTGTACATTGGGGAAACAAAATATCCAAAAGAACCAGCGGCTGTAACTATCCCGGTTGCCATAGTTCTTGTATTTAAAGGAAAGTGCTTAGCCACAATTGAAACTGGAATGCTTATTGCTGTTGCACCTAGGCCAATACCAATTAAAATTCCAAGATCAAATGTAAACCAAAAACCAGTATTTGGTCCATAATTTAAAAAGTAAATTCCTGCAAAATAAAAAAGGAAACCTATTAAAACAGCTACCCGTCCACTATACTTATCAACTATAGCTCCAAATATGGGGCCAAGCAAACCCCAAAAAAGTAGTTGTATACCCATTGCAAAACCAAATTCAGTTTGCGTACATCCTAAATCAATTTCAAAATCAAAAAAGAAAAGACCAAAAGTTTGTCTTATACCTAATGAGATAATAACTACTAAACATGCAGCTATTAATGTAATTAATGCAGTTCTATTTGGGATAAATTGTTTTTGCTTCATTTAATAAATCTTAAAGATCTTTTTAAATCTTCAATTAAATCCTTTGGATCTTCAAGACCTATATGCAATCTAACCAAATGTTCATTTTTTGATAAACCTAAAAAATTTCTATTACCTAATTCTCTGAATTCTTGTTGCAAGGCCAGACTTTCAAAACCTCCCCAGCTATATCCATATCCAAATA
Source organism: uncultured Pelagibacteraceae bacterium (assembly GCA_902551735.1). Taxonomy (GTDB): domain Bacteria; phylum Pseudomonadota; class Alphaproteobacteria; order Pelagibacterales; family Pelagibacteraceae; genus Pelagibacter. The sequence goes on from CACDEK010000001.1 coordinate 17,273, forward strand.
GTTTTAAAGAATTCACAAATTTAAGAACTGATTTTTTATTTTTTGCTTTAATTTTTAAACCCATAAGTCCAGATGATCCTGAATAATATTTTTTCCACATTTTATAATTATATGTCCCTTTTCGATATGGATACAAAAGTTTCACTTTTTTTTGTTTAAATAAAAAACTTGCAACTTTTTTTGCGTTTTCTTGATGTTTATCTAACCGAATATCTAAAGTTCTAAGTCCTCTTATTATAAGGTATGCATCATCGGGTCCTAATCTTAAACCAGTTATTTTATTTGCTTTTTCAACATACTTAAAAACTCTTTTATTTACTGCTAAACTTCCTCCCATTACATCAGAGTGTCCAGAATAGTATTTTGTTGCTGAAACAATCGACATATCAAATCCTAACTTTATTGGTTTTAAGAAGTATGGTGTAGCCCAGGTATTATCTATAGCGGTAAATAAATTGTATTTTTTTGCTATCGAAATGATTTTAGATAAATCTTGAAATTCGAATGAATTACTACCAGGACTTTCAACATAAATTAATTTTGTTTTTTTTGTAATTTTGTTTTTTAAAGTATTTAAATTATGAGGATTATAAAAAATTGTTTTAATATTAAATGATTTAAGAAAATCTTGAGTTAATAGTCTTGTTGGATAATAAACTGGATCAGCTACAAGAATTTCATCACCAGGACGAACTATACTGAAAATAGATAAAAAAACAGACCCAAACCCTGTTGGCGTTAAAAAAACATGATGACATTCTTCCATTTTCTTTAACATTTGTTGTAAAATATATGTTGTTGAAGTTCCTTGCCTTCCATAATCAAAATGACCACCTGTAGGATCCTTTTTGCCTCTATATTGAGTCTTTCTAAGCTCATTCATTGTTTTAAATATAATTGTTGAAGCTCTAACAACTGGTGGGTTGACTGACTGATTATAATAATCTTTAGCTGTATGTTTTAAAAATGTTCTAAAAGACTTAGACATAAAAAATTTGATATGGTTTAAAGACAATGCTATATCGATCAAATATGTCAATTAAAAGAAAAAAAGGAGATTATGGGATACCCAAAAAAGCACAGAGGACGTAGAAAAATGGGCTCAAAAAAGCGAAGAGCTAGAAAAAAAAATAAGAAAAAGTAAGTTTTAAATCCAAATGAAAGAAATTAAATGGATTAAATCCATTAGTATTTGGATATTTATTATTCCTTTTCTAAGTGTAAATTTTTGCTTAATTTTTAATCAAAGTTTTCCTTCTGGAGAGGGGCCTTTTGCGATAGGCGATACTATAGCGGATAAAGCATCAGATTGGATAATTCCATATATAGATGGAAATAACTCAATTAGTAGGGTTGTAAGAGTTTTTCCAAATAGTTTAATTTTTAAACCTTCAATGATTATTACTTCTATATTGCTTATTTTTTATTGGATTTATAATGCTCAACTAATTAAAACCATTAATTCAGACCACAAACATATTAAAAAAATTTTATTTTTTGGAATAGGATCAGCAATATTCTTATCTATTCACTCTATATTTCTTGGAATAAAGTTCGATATTTCAATATTTAAACTATTAAGAAGAATAGTTCTTTTAGCTTTCATCATTTTTGAAATTGTTGCCCAAGCTTATTTAATTGTAATATTATTTAATATTAAAAATAAAATATCTCATTTAATAAATGAAAAAATTTTAAAAATAAAAAGAATATTAGTAACCATTTTAATTTTAGTAGCAATAATCACGATACCATTTCTTCCATTTAATAACTTAAAAACTCTAAAATATTTACTTGAATGGAATTACTTTCTGGGAGTAATTTTATTTTATCTATTGACATTTTTAATGTGGAAGAAACCTCATTCACACACCCTTTCGGGCGTGTGATGAAATTTGGCTCGTCGTTGTATGCGCTACCGCCAAGCCATGACCGCTCTGCAATTTTAGCGCTACTCTGCAGAACTTTCTGCCCTCTAGGCTTGAACCTCTCGGTTTTTCCCCAGATGGCCAGTTAAGAGTTGCCTCTTAATTAATTACATCATATTTTAATTAAAAATTATTTGTATCACTTTTTAGTTGATTAATTTTTTCAATTAAAATCTTGTGGATAACGGGGATAATTATTTTTTAATCCATCCACCGCCTAAAACTTTATAACCCTTGCTATTTTTTGAGTAAAAAACACATGCTTGACCTGGTGAAATACCGAACTCATCTTCAAGTAATTTAACTGTTGCAAAATTATTTTTTAATTCAACTTTAGCTTTAATTAGTTTTCCAGTTGATCTGACTTTTACATATATTTCATTATTAAAATATTTTTTATCTGCTAATAAATTTAAATCTTTTAAGTTTATTGATGGTTTGATTAATTTTTTTTTTGATCCTACTAAAATTTCATTTTTTTCATGATTTATATCAATCACATACAAGGGCTCACTAGAAGCAATTCTTATTCCTTTTCTTTGTCCAATTGTAAAGTTAACAATACCATCATGTACTCCAATAACTTTGCCAACGGTATCTTTGATATTTCCTTTTTTAAATGCGTCAGGTCTAAGCTTTTCAATAACAGATACATAATCTCCATTAGGAACGAAACATATATCTTGACTATCAGGTTTATCAGCAACATTTAATTCTAATTTTTTTGCTACTTCTCTTGTTTGGGCTTTCCGCATGTTTCCTAAAGGAAATCTTAGATAATTTAACTGTTCTCTTGTGGTATTAAATAAAAAATAACTTTGATCTCGGTTTTCATCAACGGCCCTGTACATATCTGTTATATTTTGATTTGTAATACTTTTTACATAGTGACCTGTTATTAAAGCATCAGCTTTTAAATTTTTTGACTCTTGAAATAAATCGTTAAATTTTACTGTTTTATTACATTGAATGCATGGAATTGGTGTTTCACCTTTAAGATAACTTTCAACAAAATTATCTATAACTCCTTCCCTAAATTTATTTTGATAATAAAAAACTTTATGTTCTATATTTAGTTTATGTGCGACTCTTTTTGCATCCATAATATCTTGCCCAGAGCAGCACTGTTTGGAATGAGCAACTTCCTTATTGTCATCGTAAAGTTTTAAAGTAATTCCTATAACTTTATATCCTTCTTTTTTCATTATTCCTGCAACAGTTGAGGAATCTACACCTCCCGACATTGCTACAACTACTGTTGTATCTTTTGGTTTTTTTTCTAAACCTATTGAATTAGTTTTTAAATTCATATGATGGTATTTATACTTAATTCTATTATAAATTAAATTAAATGATTTTAGATTTTGAACCAGGGGATAAAGTAGTAAATACAGCTAATAAGGATTGGGGAATCGGGCAAGTCCAATCTATAATAAATGAAAAAGTGACAGTTAATTTTGAAAATGTTGGAAAAAAAGTAATTAATGCTAAAAACATAACATTAGAAAAAATAAATAATGGATAATAAAAATTTAAAATATATATGCGATAGTTTAATTGATACATTTCTTGTCGCTGGAGACAGATCAATCGAGCTCAGAAAAATTGGTTTAAAAAAGGAGATCAAACCAGACAATACTCCTGTTACAAATGCAGATATAGAAGTAAATGAAATCTTAATAAAAAAAATTAAAAGCTTAACTCCAGACATTCCTATTGTTTCAGAAGAGAGTGAATCCCATAAATTAAGTTTAAATCTTAAAAAATTTTGGTTAATAGATCCAATAGATGGAACCTATGATTATGTTAATAATAGAGATGAATTTACTTTAAATGCTGCTCTAATAATTAACAAAAAACCAGAGCTAGGCATTGTGTATGCTCCTGCAAAAAAAAGATTATTTTACTCGTATGGGAATGGATATAGCTTTGAAATATCTGATCAAAAAAAAACTAAATTGCTTTGCAAAAAACAAACAAAAAGCAATCAAATAAAAGCTGTTACTTATTCTCAAAACTTAAAACCAATTATTGCCGATCTACATAATAAGTTTGGAGTTACTGAATATATTAAAATGAAAAGTTCTTTAAAATTTTGTGTTATTGCAACAGGTGAATTTGATTTTTATGTTTCTGAACCAAGAGCATCCGAATGGGATATTGCAGCAGGACACGCAATATTAAAAAATGCTGGTGGTATTATTACTGATTTCGAAGGTAATGATATTAATTATGGAAAAAAAGATTTTAAAAATCCAAGTATAATTTTAAAAAGAGGTATAAATCTTTAATGGACGAAAGAATAAGAATTATATTAATAATTATTGTTTCTACATCTATTTTTGGCCTTTTAGTTTTTGTTTTTGTAAAAAATTACATTAAAAGAAAATTAGAATTTTATTTAAAAGAAAAAAATAAAAAAAAATTATAAAAATTTAACAATTCGAAAATAATCATCTTTTTCCATTTCCATAATTTTTTTAGAAGTTTCAAAGTCAAATCCAGATCTAGCTAAAATTGATATATCTTTTTTATAAAATAATGTTCTATTGTCCTCTTCTCTGGCCGGTCCAATTCTTTTTTTTTTACAAATTTTAATTGCTGAAAAAAAATCTTGATCTTCATTTTTTTCTACAATTTTGCTAATTGTTTCTTTAATATATTTATCTTTAATACCTTTGGAAATTAAATAATTTTTAATCTTATTAATGGAACTACCTCTTTGAATTAAATTTTTAGCTTTGCTGTCTGAATAAAATTTATCATTAATAAACTTAGTTTTCTCTAAATCATCAGTTACAAGAGTGATGAGATCAGTAATATCATTTTTTTTTACAGATTCATTCGAAGTTTTTAAATATTTTTTTAATAAATAAGTTTTAACTTGTTGTTTTGAAGGGGAGTATTTATCTATATAAGAAAATGCAAAATTGCGCATTTCTTCAATAGTCATTTCTAAATTTTTTTTTTTATTTTTTGCAGGAATCATTTAATAATGTAATATAATATATTTTCATATTTATGATTGATCAAATTTATACCTTTTTTACAATCGATATGATCTATATATGGCTGACTTTAGGTATTTTGCCTTTATGGATACTGTTAATTTTTTTTCCACAAATTAAGATTAGCAAGATATTTGTTACATCTATTTTTCCATTAATAATTCTTGCAGCAGTTAATTCATATTTAATATATACAATTTATAGAAATGAAATTAATTATTTAGATGCTTTTAATTTATACTTAAACTTTGATGAACTCTTAATTTTATTTTCTGATAAAAATTTTGCTATCCTTTTTTGGATACACTTTTTAGCTATAAATTTATTTTGTGGTAGTTGGATTGTTAGAGATTACCAAAAAATTAATATGCCTAAATTTTTAGCCTTTTTTCCTTTAATTCTAACTTATTTTACTGGTCCAATTGGACTATCGATATATTGGTTGCTAAGAATTTTTTATAGTAAAAAAATTGATATGTATGACTAAGACAATTGAATTTTATTTTGATTTTGTTAGTCCGTATACTTATTTAGCTCATAAAAGAATAATGAACATTGAAAAGACTGAAAATATAAAATTTATTTATAAACCAATTTTGTTAGGAGGCTTACATAATTTAAGAAAAATTACACCTGCTGCATTTATAAAAGCCAAAAAAAAATTTACAATTAATGATTGTGAAATAGTCGCAAAAAAATTTAATATTGAATTTAAATTTAATGATAATTTTCCTATTAATACTCTTAGTTTAATGAGGGGAGCGCTAATTGTAGATACAAATAAAATAAAACAATATATAGAAAAATTTTTTGATGCTTACTGGGCTTTTAATTTTAATCTTTCTGATAATAAAATAACAGAAAAAATTTTAACAGACTTAAATATTGATATAAAAAAATTTTTTGAAAGTATAAACGAACAAAAAATAAAAGATTTACTTAAAAAGCTAACCCAAGAAGCTTTTGATAAAGAAATTTTTGGCGCGCCAACTTTTATTGTAAATAATAAGTTATTTTGGGGTCAAGACAGACTAGATTATGCATTAGACGAATATAAAAACTCTATTTAATTTTAAATCCACTTTCTTTCATTAAATGGAAACCACCATCAACATGAGAGACTTTTTTAAATCCCATATCAATAAGTGTTTTTGCTGCTAATGCAGATCTACCTCCTGCTGCACAAAACAAAACTATTTCTTTATTAAGATCTAATTTTTCCTGTTCTATATAGGGACTCTCAGGATGTATTGAAAATTCTAACAATCCTCTTGGTATATGAAATGATTTGTCTATAGATCCGCTTCTTTGCAACTCTACAGCATCTCTAATATCAATCAGATTACATTGATTTTTTTCTAATTTTTCTAAAGCTTCTTCGGGAGTAATAGTTTTAATGATTTTTAAAGCTTCTTGGACAAGAGTTTGTGATGATTTAATGTTCATTTTAAGATAAATTATATGTAAATGAAGGTTAAAAATAAAGCAAATAAAAAATCGTGGTTTAAAAAAATTTTTATTAAAATTTGTAGATTGCTTGATTATGAAATTATTGATCAAAGCAATTTTTATCTACCTATTACAAATCAATATATTAATGAAGATCTTTCAAAACCTGGTAAAAAATCTCTAACTATCCCTATGGGCAAAGTTGAAATAACAAGACCAGTTAAATCTTTAACTATAATTATGAGAACCTGTGCGTCTGTAAATATGCTTACACAGTCTAAAAAAAGATTATTTGATAAAGAAAAATCAGAATATACAATCAGATCTCTAAATTCTTTAATAAAATCAATCAATTATTCAAAGGAATTATTTAATAATATTAATTTAGAACTAATAGTTGTTGACCATAATTCTGATAAAAAAGTAACCGATAAGATTAAGTCTATTATTTCAGAAAATTTTTTTAAAAGCAGTTTTATAGCTTTAAATGTCGATGATTTTAAAAATGATATTAATCCTATTAATGAAAAAAAGGAAAAAGTAATATTTAATCAAATGTCCAATATGGCAAATATACATCAATCTCTTATATTGGCCAAAAAATCGCAGGATTTAGTGTATTTTGTCGAAGATGACTACATTCACTCAATTGAGGCTTTAAAAGAAATGATTTTAACCTATGAAAAATTATCAAGTATGCTTAAAACTGAAATAGTACTTTGTCCTACAGATTATCCTTATTTATATACGGAAATTGGAAGTACTGAAGTTTTACTAGGTGATAAAAGGCATTGGAGATCTATAAAAGAAACTTTATGTACATTTTTAATGAGCAAGGAAATGGTAATAAAATATTGGGATCAATTAACAAAAATGTGTAAATTTGAACATTATCCCTTTGAAAAACCATTACACAATATTTATGAAAAAGAATATTGTTTTAGTCCTATACCTTCTTTAGCCATACATCTTACAAATATTAATTCTGTATTTGGCTTATCTCCTAATGTTGACTGGAAAAAAAATTGGGATGAAAGCGAATTATAATATCAATTAATGATATCTAAATATGATAACAGCCTTTTAAATAGTAAAGGCTGTTATCAATGTGAAATTATTTATTAAATATTTCTTTAAGTGCTTTAGCTGGTAAAAACTTCACTTTCTGTGAAGCAGCTATTTGGATTTGTTCTCCTGTTCTAGGATTTCTTCCAATTCTAGCCTTTCTTTTTGCTACTTTATAAGTTCCAAAACCAGCTATTTTTACAGAGTCATCACCTTTTAATGCATCCAAAATAGTATTGGTAATTGTATCAAAAGTACGCTCTGCATCAGCTTTGCTTTGGTTTAAAGAACCAGCCAACTTAGCCACTAATTGTTTTTTGTTCATTTTAGCTCCGGTTTATAAGGTTTAATTATTATACTTTACAATATCCTTGATAATTCAAGCTTTTTTTTAGTATGTAATCTACTTTTCCACACAATATATTGTACTCAAAAACTATTGATTTTATTAACTTTTTTGAGTACTAAAAAGCCTTTAAAACAGTCCAAAATCTTTAAGATCGTTAAAAGTGGCGAAAAACATTAAAGATAATATCAAAAACATTCCGATTCGAAAAAATCCTTCTTGTGTTTTTTGACTTAAAGGTCTTCCTAATATTTTTTCAAATCCATAAAACATTAAATGCCCCCCATCTAATAGTGGGATAGGAAATAAATTAATTAAGCCTAAACTTATAGAAATGTATGCCATTAAACTTAAAAAAGGTATTAGACCAAACTCAGCAACTTGACCTGTGACTTTAGCTATACGAATTGGCCCACCTAATTGAGAGCTATCACCAGATCCAGTTAAAATTGAACCTAAATACTTAAGAGTAGAAGTAGAAACAAAATAAACTTCACTTAAAGAATAATACAATGCTTTTGCAGGACCTAGTTTTATATGTTTGATTTGATTGTTGTATGCACCGAGTTGAATTCCAATCATTCTTTTATTAATTTTATTACCTAAATTATCCTCAGATTCAATAATATTAGGTTTTACCTTTAAAATCATATCTTGATCATATCTTGAAATTTTAAAATCAATAAAAGTTGATGTAGACATCATAATCAATTTAGAAACTTCTAATATGCTTTTAACTTTTGTTCCATCAATCTCTAAAATTACATCATTTTTTTTAAAACCAGCAACTTCAGCTGGGCTGTTTTTTTTAACTTCATTTATAACGGCAGGAGTAAAATCTTTTCCAACAAACATATAAATAAAAGAAAAAATAACGACAGCTAAAATAAAATTAGCAATAGGACCTGCTGCAACAATTAAAGATCTTTGATATAATGGTTTAAGCACAAATAGTTTTTTTCTATCTACTTCATTATATTTTGCAATAATTTTTTCTTGGTCACTTTGAGAAAAAACATTTCTATCACCAAAAAATTTTACATATCCGCCAAGTGGTATCCAGCAGATTTTCCATCGAGTTCCCGATTTATCATTCCAGCCAAATATTTCCCTTCCAAAACCTATAGAAAAATCAGTTACACCTACACCATATTTTTTAGCAAAATAATAATGGCCATATTCATGAATAAAAACTACTACTAAAATTAAAACTATAAATGGCAATACAAAATTAAACATTTAAATGATTCTATTCATTTTATTTTATTTTCCAAGCAAGTATTGGGCATAATGTTGCGGCTAAAAATGACATAAAAAGTAAAGATTGCGACATAAATGTAGGAAAATCACTAACAGGAAATAAAACTCCTATTAATATTGATTTTGAAAAATCAGTACTTGGAAACAATATTAATCCAGAAAATAAACCTAATAAAATTGCAAAATAAATTTTTTTCTCGGTAATTTTATTATTATAAAAACTATAAAAAACACTTAATACTGCTGAACAACACAATAGATCAGCTAATAAAAATAAGTATAAAATACTTATACCTCGTGAAGAGAATGCAAATGCAATAAACGATAGTAAAATAATTATAGTTTTAGATATTTTTTGATAATCACCTCTAATTTTAAGAATTTTACTACCATCGACTAAAACAATACTTGAAATAGCATTGATTAGAGTATCGATACTACTAATAGTTAAAGAAATACCCAAAATTATTACTATTACTGCTATTGATGTCGATTGATCTTTTAATAAAAGTGAGAAAAATGCCAAGTCTGCTATTACATTGGAATTTTCTGAGACCGCTACTAACCCAGAAAAGCCCATAAAAAAAACAATAGGAATTATAATAAAAAAAGAAATTATTAAACTTTTTTTTAAAATTTTTATATTTTTGGCTGCATAAACTCTTTGCCAATTACCTTGGTGAAATAAATTTGTTGCTGCTACTGCTATAAAAAATGTTATTCCTGCTGTAAAATTTGTTAAATTACTACTACTTAATAAATTTGGCTTATTTTTGCTTATAAACTCAATGCTAAATTCATTAGAATTTAATGAAATTAAATAATTAAAAGAAAATAAAAATAATAAAATAATTATTATAAATTGAATATTGTCAGTAAAAATTGAAGCTCTCAAACCCCCATACAAAGTATAAATAAGCGAACTAACTATAACAATTGACGATGTTATCCATAAACTGGTGCCCGAAATATAATTTACTAGCATTGATACTGCTGTCACCTCAGCAATTAGAAAAATGAACATGTAAAAAATAGTTAAAAATAAAATTAATTTAAATAATTTTTTTTTAAATTTTATTCTAATAACTTCGATTAAAGTTTTTCCTTTTGGAAAAAATTTCCTAAATTTTTCTCCTAAAAAAATTAGAATAAATAATGGGAAAGCGGTTCCTAATGCATACCCTATCACAGCACCAATTCCGCCCCATGTTGCAGCTGAAGCTGGCCCAAAAAGTACCCATGCACCTAATGCTGATGCTACAAGACTCGTAGTTAATGAAAATGTTTTTACATTTCTATTAGCAACTAAATAATTATTTAATCCTTGGTTTTTTTTTGAATACAAAACACCTATTGAAACAAATATTAAAGACAGAATTATTATTAATATTAAAGATGAACTTTGGCTTAATAGATTTGAATTTTCCATTACTCTCCCTTTCTGAATTACCGGACAGGTTATAGGGTATTATCTCAGTCTCTCGACACCCCTGCAGTAAATATTATATTAGCTATTAATTAAAAGCAAACTATATGATCAATATTGATTGGACGTTTTATTCCAAATTTTTCATCTACTTCATGTTGATGAATATGATGCGAATGAACAAAAACAGGTATTAATTTGTTGCTCGGAGTTTTAAGTGTATAAATAAAGTTAGTGCCTCTAAACTTTCTATCAATAACTTCCAATTTTAAATTACTTTTGTCATCGTGCTCTAAGTCCTCTGGTTGTAATAAAAGTTTTACTTTAGATCCTTTTGGATAATGTTTAATAAAGTTTCCTTTAATTGTTCCAAGATCTTCATTTTCAAGACTATTTTCTCCAGTCACTTTTGCTGGAATTAAAATACCTCTATTCAAAAAGTTAACAACTTCTACAGAATTAGGAAAATGATAAACATTATATGGATCATCAAATTGCTTAAGTTTTTCCTCCAAAATTAAACCACACTTATTTCCTAAATAAAAAGCTTCGTAAGAATCATGAGTAACTACAATGGTTGTTATTTTTAAATCATTTAAAAGTTTTTTTAGTTGAACTTGTATTTCTTCTTTAAAACTTTGATCAACGTTTGATAATGGTTCATCTAATAACAAAAGGTCGGGTTGTGTAACTAATGATCTAGCAAGAGCTGCTCTTTGCGCTTCTCCTGCACTTATTTGGTGGGGATATTTGCTTAATATTTTTTCTATATTTAACAATTTAATTATTTTTTTAGGATTTATTTTCTTTTTTCCCTTTGGTTTTTTTGCTTCAACACCTAAATATATATTTTTCTGAACATTGTAATGAGGAAATAAACTATTTTCTTGAAATGATAGAGATATATTTCGGTTTTCTGGCTCAACATGGTCTTTTGCAGAAGATAAAATATTACCTTTAAGTTTTATTGATCCAGATTTAATTTTTTCTAATCCTGCAATTGTTCTAAGGATTGTGGTTTTGCCAACTCCAGATGGTCCCAAAAGGCAGATTATATCTCCTTTATTTTCAATATTAAAAGAAACATTTCTTACTTTAGTTTTTCCTCCAGCTCTAAAACTAACATTTTTAATTTCTAAAAAATTTTTACTCATTGCTATCTCTTAAAATATATTTAGACGTAAGTAAAATAAAGAAACTCGCAATAATTATCAAACATAAAGAAGGAACAGCAGCAGCTTCCAATAAATCCTCGGACGCAGAAATATATGCTGTTGTTGCAAAAGTCTCAAAATTAAAAGGTCTCAAAATTAGTGTAATTGGTAATTCCCTAATTATTTCTAATGAAATTAATATAATAACAAATAAAAGTGAATTCCTTAAATAAGGAATGTGAATATTTAAAAAAGTTTTACTCTTAGAATATCCAAGAAGATAAGCGCTCTCATCAACGGCAATGTTCATTTTTTCATATCCTGATTTTATTCCATTAAAAGCTAATGAATAAAATCTTACAAAATAAACAACTACTAAACCTAAAACTGAGCCAATAAATATTTTTTTTATCGATAAAAATCCTAATGTTTTAATTATATTTTCATCGAACCATGCAACAAAGGTTATAAAAGCTATAGCAAGAATTACTCCTGGTATTGCATAACCAGAAATTGATAAAGTAGACAATACATTTAAAATTTTTTTATTCTCAACTCTATTTCCATAATTAGAAATTAAAGCAAAAAATACTAAAACTAAACTTGATAAAGAAACTAGATATAAAGTATTTAACAAAAGATCTATTATTTCAAAGTTAATTAAATTTTCTGGAAATTTAATTGTCCAATATAACATTTGGCTTAATGGAAATAGAAAACTTAAAAAAAATAAAATAAAACAAAAAATAAATGCAAAAAAAGATTTCCCTCCGTAAAGTTTAATTTTTTCTTTTTTTTTAAATCCACCTTTTATTTCCAAATGGTATTTAGCTTTTTTTCTAGATAAATTTTCAGTTAAAAATAATATAAAGATAAATAACAAAAGAAAAAAAGATATTCGGTTTGCAAATGCCAAATCATCAAAAGTTATCCATGCATTATAAATACCAGTAGTTAAAGTGTTTACAGAAAAAAAATCTACCGCTCCAAATTCAGCCAATGTTTCCATGGCTACTAACGATAAACCAGCAACAATAGCTGGGCGTGCCGCAGGTAATATTATCGAATAAAAAGATTTAAATTTTGAAAAACCAAGATTTTTACCTAATTCTATTAAATTTTGTGATTGATATAAAAATGATGATCTTGCAAGTATATATACATAAGCATAAAGAGAAAAAGAGATTGATAATACCAGGCCAAGCATACCACTGAATTTTGGTATATGTTTGTTGTAATTACCATCACCAAATAAAAATTTTAAGATTGTAAATGCTGTTCCATAATTTTCAAAAAAAGCGAATAAAGAATAAGCATATATATAAGGAGGTACTGCAAAAGATAGTATTAGAGCCCATTTAAAAAAATTAGCACCTGGAAACTGATAAAAAGAAACTATATATGCTGATCCTACTCCTAAAACAAATGTTAAAAATAAAACACCAATCAAAAGAGTTATCGAATTGAATATATATTCAAAAAAAAAAGTTTTTTTTAGTATTTCAAAATATTGAGAAGTGTCTTCAAAAAAACTAGCAAAAACTGTTAATATTGGAATAACAACAACTAAAGAAATAGTAAAAGATGCTAAATACCAAAAACTTAATTTTCCAGACCACATTTTTTATAAATTTATACCAGTAAAGAGTTTTATGAAAGTATAATTAAATTTTAAAGTACCCGCATAAGAAAAGGGGGTAAACCTAATTTATACGAGTACTTTTTAGTTACTAAAGGAACTATTCTTTAATATTGAAAAGAGATAAAATTTCGTGGATTTCCTTTTTTTCAATACTTGAAAGTTCTCTTCCATTTATCTTTTCATTAATTTTTTTACACTCCGATGAGCAAGGAAGGCAACAATCGGTAGAATTATTATAATCAATGTAAGACAAATTTTGTTTCATAGCTTTTATAACTACATGCTCTATTTCCAGCCTGCTGCAGTCATTACTTCTAATGCAGCTGCTTGATTTTTTCCGTAAGTAGAAACTTTTGTTTTTAGATCTTGTTTAAAATCTAGTCCCAAATTGTTTACTACTAATGGACTTGGTGAAACACCAGCAATCATAGGAAACTCAAAAGTATTATTAGTAAAATGTTCTTGAGCTTCAGGTGACAATAAATAGTCAACAAGAGCAATAGCATTTGCTTTATTTGGAGCACCTTTAACTAGAGCAGCACAACTAATATTCATGTGTGTTCCTCTACCATCTTGATTTGGAAAAAATGCTTTAACTTTTTTAGCAGCTTCTTGTTGTTCTGCACCTTTTTTACCAGATAGCATAAGAGCTAAATAATATGTGTTAGCTACAGCAATATCAGCTTCTCCAGCAGCTACAGCCATAATTTGAGCTCTGTCGTTTCCTTTAGAGTCTCTAGCCATGTTAGCAACAACTCCCTTTGCCCATTCTGCGGTAGCTTTTTTTCCATTATTCGCAATTAATGAAGCTACAAGAGATTTATTATAAATGTTGCTTGATTTTCTAATTACCAATCTACCTTTCCATTTTGGATCAGCTAGACCTTCATAACTCATTCCAGATAATTCAGCACCAGTAACTCTTTCTGGTGAGTAGTAAATTATTCTTGCTCTTTTTGCTACTCCAACCCAGTGTGATGTTCTAAAGTTTTTTGGAACAGATGATTTAATTGTCGACGAAGTTAATCCACTTTGCGTCATACCTTTTGCTTGAAAAGCACCACATCTTCCAGCGTCAGCTGTAATGTAAAGGTCTGCAGAGGAGTCAGCGCCTTCTTCGATCATTCTTTTTTCTAAGGCTCCTGATTTACCGTTAATTAAATTAACCTTAATTCCAGTCGCTGCTGTAAACTTTCCATAAAGTTCGGCATCAGCCTTATAGTGTCTTGCATTAAATATATTGACTTCGTTTGCCAAAAGAGTTGTTGCAAACAAAGAAATTAAAAATGCACTTATTGTTATTTTTCTCATTATTATTTATTCTTTCTATTGTTTTTTAAATGAAAATGAGAACTATTCTCAATGATATTGATTATCAATCGCACAGAATGTCGCAGTGCTTATTTTTTTTTCTAAAACTCCCATTCGGATATTTTGCTATAAAGGAAATTTCTAAAAGACTGAACTCTAGCAACATTTCTTAAGGATTCTGGGTATACAAAATGAGCTTCTGTAATAGGACCTTCAATTTGAGGTAAAACTTTAACAATATTAGGTTGTTTAACAGTTAAATAATCTGGAAGAGCCGCTAAACCTACTCCACTTTGAACAGCTAATAGCAATCCATATACACTGTTAACTTTCATTGATGTCTTTCTTTTTTTATTATCTCTCATTCCTAATTTTAAAGCCCAATCTGGATTGTAAACTGGAGATGGTGCCCCTTTTCCAAAAGAAATAAATTTATGTTTATCTAAATCTTTGATTGTTTTTGGATAACCATATTTTTCGAGGTACTTGGGTGATCCATAAATATGGTAATTTATGTCAATTAGCTTTTTTTGAATATAATTTAATTTTTTAGGTCTTCTCATAAAAATACCAATATCAGCTTGTCTAGTGCTTAAATCTAACTCTTTGTCATCAAAAATTAACTCTACCTCAATTTCTGGATTTAGCTGCATAAACTCCTGGATTCTAGGTGTCAACCAGGTTGTTCCAAAGCTTATCACTGTTGTTACTGTTAATTTTCCACTTGGCTTATTTTTTTTGTCTCCTAATGTTGTTTCTACTTCTTTTAATTTACTAATAACATCGTGAGCAGTTTTATAAACGTATTCGCCATTTTCTGTTAAAGTTAAGCCTCTAGCATGTCTTTCAAATAATTTAACTTTTAGCTCATCTTCTAAAGATTGAATTTGTCTACTAATTGCTGATTGACTAATATTTAGAATAACCGTTGCACTAGTAAAACTTCCAGCTTCAGCAACAGCATGAAATATTTTAAGTTTATCCCAATCCATTATTATTTATTAACATCTACCACTATTCTTCCAGATGTTTGGCCTTTTAACATATTGGGAAATATGTTTAGAAGTTCTTCCATTGATATAACTTTTACTGTTTCATTTAAAATATTAAAATCAATTAAACTTGGAACTTGACTCCAAACAAATTCTCTTCTTTTGACACTTACTGCAACTGAATCAATTCCCCAAAGCTTAACTCCTCTTAAAATAAAGGGCATCACATTTGTATTTAATTTAATTCCTCCTGCATTACCGCAAGCTGCAACAATTCCAGAATGTTTAGTTTGTGAAATAGCATGGGCTAAAATATTTCCTCCAACAGTATCTACTACTCCATCCCAAATACCTTTGCCTAATAATTTAGGCTCTTCTTCAAATTCTTTTCGATCTATTATGTTTGATGCGCCTAACTTTTTTAATGTTTCTGCTTGATCAGGTTTACCTGTTGCAGCAGTAACATTATAACCTAATTTAGATAAAACCATTATAGCAACATTTCCAACACCTCCTGTTGCACCAGTAACTAAAACTTCTTTTACTTTTTCTCCTAATAAAATTTCTTCCCGTGCTTTAATAGCGAAAGCACACAATAAAGCTGTGAACCCTGCTGTTCCAATTATCATCGCTTGCTTAGTTGAAACACCTTTTGGAGCTTTAACTAAAAAATCTTTTTTAACTTTAGCATACTGGGAATAACCACCATGTGAAATTTCTCCTACTCTACAACCTGTTATTATAACTTCCTCATCTTTTTTAAAATTATCAGTATTACTTTCAACAACTTTTCCTGAAAAATCTATTCCTGGTATTCTTGGAAACTCTTTTACAAGTTTTCCTCCATTTTTTAATATTAGTGCATCTTTGTAATTTAAGTCTGAATAATCTACTTTTACTAAAACGTCGCCTTCTCCTAAAAAGTTTTTATCTACTTCTTTAATTTCTCTTGAGAAACTTTCTCCTTCTTGATTAATTACTATAGCTTTAAATTTATCTGCCATATAAGAATTATATTAAAGATTTATTTACTAATAAATCTTAAATATCTGTTTTGATAACTTAAATCGTCTTTAAATTTACCTAAATAATAATTTGTGACAGTTGTTGCCTGTTCTTTTTTAATTCCTCTTGTTGTCATACATTGATGGGTTGCATCAATCGATACGGCTACTCCCTTAGCATCTAGGCCTTCCATTAAGGTATTAGCAATTTGCATTGTTAATCTTTCTTGAGTTTGAAGTCTTTTTGAGAAAACGTCTACAACTCTTGCGAGTTTGCTTAACCCAACTACTCTTTCTTTAGGTATATAAGCTACATGTGCTACTCCAATAATTGGAGCCATATGATGTTCGCAATGACTTTGTACTGAAATATTTTTTTGAATAACCATGTCATCATAGCCATGTACATCACCAAATGTTTTTTCTAAAATTTTATTTGGATCTTCTCCATAGCCTTTAAAATATTCTCTATATGCTTTTATCAATCTTTTTGGGGTAGATTTAAGCCCTTCTCTTGAAGGATTTTCCCCTATCCATTCAATAATTTTAGCAAAAGCTTCTTCTGCTTCTTTGTCGGAAATACTATTATTTATGTTCTTTTGATTTTCATTTTTTACTAATTTCATGTGCTTGGTTATACAGATAAAACATCATTTTTAAAATATTTATTATATTCATATATATGTTACATAATTACACATGCTATGTTTAAAAAAAGAGAAAATATCGCTGAAATAGAAGAAGGAAATTTACTTTCTCCAAAGTTTGATAATGATGGGTTAATACCTGTTATCACAATGTGTTCTAAAACAAAGGAAATTTTAATGCATGGGTATATGAATGTTGAGGCTCTTAAAAAAACTATTGAAACTAAAGAAGCTCACTATTGGAGTAGATCTAGAAAAGAAATATGGCACAAAGGAAAGACAAGCGGCTTTATTCAAAAAGTTAAAGAAATTAGAATTGATGACGATCAAGATTCATTATGGTTGACAGTTGATATTGGAGACGGATCAAGTTGTCATGTAGGTTATAGATCCTGTTTTTATAGATCGGTTCCCCTTGGTAAAATTGATAATGGAAGAAAAATAGAAATGAAGTTTGAAGAAAAAGGAAAAAAATTTGATCCTGATAAAGTTTACAAAGGACAGCCAAACCCAACTAAAATATAATGAGCGAAAAACAAAAAAATGTTCTTAATGAAGATCTTGAAGAATGTTCTTTAGATCCATTAACAGGATGGTTTAGAGATGGTTGTTGTAATACAGATGAAAATGATCGTGGACTTCATACAGTTTGTGTGAAAGTTAATAATGATTTTTTAGAATGGTGTAAACAAGCTGGCAATGATTTAATTACTCCACATCCTGAGTTTGGTTTTCCCGGTTTAAAAGATGGTGATAACTGGTGCGTATGTGCATCATGGGTTGCAAGAGCAATAGAGTCTGGAAAAGGATGTTCTATTTATTTAAAAAAGACTCACAAAAATACTTTAAAACTTGTTCCAATTGAAACTTTAAAAAAGTTTGCAATAGATCTTTCCTAGTTACATATTTCCGTATTTAGGACCTCCCCCACCTTCAGGGGTAACCCAAGTTATATTTTGAGAAGGTTCTTTAATATCGCAAGTTTTGCAATGAATACAATTTTGAGAATTTATTATGAATTTAGGTAAATTTTTTTCTATTTGCACTTCATACACACCTACAGGACAATATCTTTGTGCAGGTTCATCAAATTTTTCTAAAGTATAATTAATTGGTAAATTAGTGTCTTTTAATTGAAGGTGTACAGGTTGGTTTTCCACATGATTTGTTCCTGTTAAATAAACAGAACTTGTTTTATCGAAAGTAATAATATTATCTGGTTTTGGATATTCAATTTTTTTTGTTTTATTTGCAGGTAATAATGTTTGGTGATCTGCATGTTTGTGTTTAAGTGTAAAAGGCAATTTACCTCGAAATAATATTTGATCCAAACCTGTAAATAAAATTCCTAAAATTAATCCCCAGTTAAAACTTGGTTTTACATTTCTTGCAATATATAACTCTTTATAAACCCAGCTGTTCTTAAATTTTTCTTCATAGCTTGATAAAGTTTTTTTATCTTTTATATGTTCAAAAATAGTTTCTGCAGCAATCATTCCACTTTTCATAGCTGTATGGGACCCTTTAATTTTTGGCATATTTAATGTTCCAGCATCACAACCAACAAGTAATGCTCCAGGCATATACATTTTCGGTAAACTTTGAATACCACCTTCAATTAAAGCTCTTGCTCCATATGAAATTCTTTTTCCACCTTCAATAATTTTTTTAATTTGTGGGTGAGTTTTAAATCTCTGAAATTCGTCAAAAGGTGATAAATGCGGGTTTTTGTAATCTAATCCGATAACATAACCTAAAAAAATCTGCTTATTTTCAGCATGATACATAAAACTTCCACCATAAGTATCATTGCTCATTGGCCATCCAACCGTATGCATAACTAGACCTTCTTGGTGTTTTTTTTCATCAACTTCCCATATTTCTTTAAAACCTATACCATATTGTTGTGGGCTTTTTCCTTTATCTAAGTTAAATTTTTTTATTAATTGTTTTCCTAGATGACCTCTACAACCTTCGGCAAAGACAGTAACTTTTGCATGTAGATCAATACCGGACTCGAAGCTATCTTTTTTATTTCCTGCTTTATCAATTCCCATATCTTGAGTAGCTACACCTTTTACGGAGCCATCTTCATTATACAGAATTTCACTCGCAGGAAATCCTGGAAATATTTCTACACCTAATCCTTCAGCTTGCTCAGCTAACCATCTACACAAATTAGCAAGGCTAATAATGTAATTATTATGATTTTTTTGTACTGAAGGTAATAACCATGTAGGCCAGCTCAAAGACTGTTTTTTACCTAAAAATAAAAATTTCTCTTTTGAAACTTTTGTCTTTACTGGTGCATTTAATTCTTTCCAATTTGGCAAAAGTTCATCCAATGCTTTAGTTTCAAAAACATTTCCTGATATTATATGAGCTCCTATCTCTGATGCTTTTTCGAGTAAACAAACATTTAAATTTGAATTTAATTGTTTAAGTTTAATAGCTGTAGATAAACCTGAGGGTCCACCCCCAACGATTACCACATCGTATTCCATTGTTTCTCTGGACATAACCTATTTTTTTACAGTATTTGTTATTTTTGTATAGTATTTAATTTATTTAATTCTTCTAAGAATTGAGGAAGAGCTTCAAACAAATCTGCTTCTAAACCATAGTCAGCAACACTAAATATTGGCGCTTCTCCATCTTTGTTTATCGCCACTATTATTTTGCTTTCTTTCATGCCAGCTAAATGTTGAATAGCTCCAGATATTCCAACCGCAATATATAAATCTGGCACGACTACTTTTCCAGTTTGCCCAACCTGATGATCATTTGTGATATATCCAGCATCAACAGCAGCTCTAGAAGCTCCAATCGCTGCATTTAATTTATCGGCTATAGCCGTAATTAGTTTAAAATTTTCTCCACTCTGCATTCCTCTCCCGCCTGAAATTACTATTCTAGCAGTTCCAAGTTCTGGTCTATCTGATTTAACTTCTTCTCTTTTAATAAATTTAGTTAATGTTGTAGCTTCACTGCTTTCACTATTAACTATTTCAGCTGATCCTCCTGTTGTAGGAGCTGGATCAAATGAAGTAGGTCTAATTGTAATACATTTTTTTTTGTCATTACTTTTAACTGTTGCAAATGCATTACCTGCATAGATAGGTCTTAAAAAAGTATCTTGTGATATAACTTTTATTATGTCACTCACTTGAGAAGTGTCTAATAAAGCTGCAACCCTTGGCATTAAATTTTTCCCAAATGTATTTGCCGAACAAACTATATGGGAGTAGTTTTCTGATAATTTAATTATAACTGGTGTGTAATTTTCTGCTAAAAAATTTTCATAAATTGCGTTATCTACTTGAATTACTTTTTTTACATTTGGTACTTCAGAAATAGATTTGGATACTGCATTAATTTCTTTTCCAATAACTAAAACGTGAAGATCTTGATCTATCTGAGAAGCTGCAGTAATTGCGTTTAAGGTAAATGGCCTTATTTCCTTGTTATTATGCTCTGCTATCAATAATACAGACATTATATTACCTTTGCTTCATTTTTTAATTTTTGAACCAATTCAGCTACGCTAGATACTTTAATACCTGCTTTCCTTTTTGGTGGTTCTTCAACTTTAATTTGTTCTATTCTTTGCTTTGTATCAATTCCCAAGTCAGCTGCATTAATTTGTTCTAGTGGTTTTTTCTTTGCCTTCATTATATTTGGTAATGATGCGTATCTTGGTTCGTTTAATCTTAAATCACATGTTACAATTGCAGGAATATTTACCTCAATAGTTTCTAGACCTTCATCCACTTCTCTTGTAACTTCTAATAGCTTATCTTTAACTTCTACTTTTGAAGCAAAAGTAGCCTGAGGCCAATTTAAATGTGCTGCCAGCATTTGACCTGTTTGATTACAATCGTCATCAATCGCCTGTTTACCCATAAAAACTAAGTCTGGTTTTTCTTTATCTACAATTTTTTGTAAAATTTTCGAAACTGCTAGTGGTTCAATTATTCCATCAACCTTTACATGTATACCTCTGTCTACACCAACTGCTAAAGCTTTTCTTACTGTCTCCTGCGCTTTGTCCTCGCCCACTGTAACTGCAACTATTTCATTTGCCTTACCAGCTTCTTTAATTTTTACTGCTTCTTCAACAGCATTATCATCTGGAGGATTGGTTGACATTTTAACATTTTCAGTAACAACACCCGTTCCATCTTCTTTAACTCTGACTTGAACGTTGTAATCAATAACTCTTTTAACTGCTACTAATATTTTCATTATGCTCTTAATATTTTATTTTCTGGGTCGTAAGGACTTTCATCTAATATTGTAGCGTCATGCATTTTACCTAAAATATCAATTTTAAATTTTTGACCAGTTGTCGCAAGCTCGGGTTTAATCATGCCTAAAGCTATAGATTTGTTTAATCTAAACCCATAATCCCCTCCTGTTGCTCTACCAACAACTTTACCATTTTGATAAATAGGATTATTTCCCAAAACATCTGCATCATTAATATTATGTACTTCAAGTGTAACTAGTTTATTATTAAAACCTTTTTCTCTCCATTTATTTAAAGCTTCAAGTCCAATAAAATTTCCTTTATTTGGGTGAATAAATCTATCAAGACCCGACTCGTATGGTGAATATTCAATTGATAATTCAGTTCCAACTAATTTATATGATTTTTCTACCCTTAAACTATTCATAGCTCTAATACCATAAGGTTTAAGTCCTAAATCTTTTCCAGCATCCATTAATTTATCAAATATATGATTTTGATATTCCATTGGATGATGTAGTTCCCATCCTAATTCACCGACAAAATTAACTCTCATAGCATTAACTGGCGCATGCCCAACATTAATATTTTTAGAACTTAACCATTTAAAGTTTTCATTTGAAAAATCATCTTTTGAAACTCTTGTCATTAATTCTCTTGCTTTGGGACCTGATACAACCAATACCCCTATGCTATTTGTTAA
Organism: uncultured Pelagibacteraceae bacterium; assembly: GCA_902551735.1. GTDB lineage: Bacteria > Pseudomonadota > Alphaproteobacteria > Pelagibacterales > Pelagibacteraceae > Pelagibacter. The sequence goes on from CACDEK010000001.1 coordinate 39,457, forward strand.
ATTTTCAAATTGAACAGATCCGTCTATTGGCATCCATTTTAAAATCCAATCATGATCTAACCTTTGAAAAGCTCCTGCGGATACTAAATAAAAACTATCTTCTGCTTCTTTCATTATTGTAAATTCTGAATGCACTCCTCCTTTTGTATTAAGTGCGTGACATAAATTTATTCTTCCAACTTTTTTTGGTAATTTGTTTGCAACTAAATAATCTAAAAATTCTTCTGCTTTTGGTCCTTTAACTCTGCATTTTGCAAAAGCTGACATATCCAATAAACCAACGTTTTCTTTTACATTTTTGCATTCTTTTTCCATGGCTTTAAACCATTTTGATCTTCTAAATGACCAATCATCTTTTTGCTCCATACCATCTGTTGCAAAAAAATTAGCTCTTTCCCATCCAAATTTTTGTCCAAATACAGCTCCTAAATTTTTTAATCTTTCATAACATGGGGCTGTTCTTAAGGGTCTTGCTGCTTCTCTTTCTTCATCAGGATAATGGATAACAAAAACATTTCTGTAGGCTTCTTCATTTTTTTCTTTTAAATAGGATTTTGTTGCATAATCTCCATATCTTCTAGGTTCTACTCCTAGCATATCAATTGTTGGTTCTCCATCTACAATCCATTCAGCAAGTTGCCAACCAGCTCCTCCTGCTGCTGTAATTCCAAAACTGTGACCTTCATTTATCCAAAAATTTTTTAAACCCCATGCAGGACCTACAATTGGATTTCCATCTGGTGTATAACAAATTGCTCCATTATAAACTTTTTTTACACCAACTTCACCAAATGCTGGTACACGATGAATTGCTCCTTCAATATGAGGTGATAATCTTTCTAAATCTTCTTGAAATAATTCATACTCTGAGTCTTTAGATGGTCCATCCACATAACAGCAAGGGGCACCATCTTCGTATGGTCCTAATATTAAACCTCCCGCTTCTTCTCTCATATACCAACGACTATCACTATCTCTAAGAACTCCCATTTCTGGAAGACCTGCTTTTTTTCTTTTTTGAATTTCTGGATGTGGTTCTGTAACTATATATTGATGTTCTACAGGAATTACTGGAATATTTAAACCAACCATTTTTCCAGTTTGTCTTGCAAAATTTCCTGAACAAGAAATAACATGTTCGCATTCAATTGTTCCTTTGTCTGTTTCTACTACCCATCCATCTTTTGTTTGTTTAATTCCGACTACTGCTGTGTTTCTATAAATTTCTGCTCCTCTGTTTCTGGCTCCTGTTGCTAGTGCTTGAGTTAAATCTGCTGGTTGGATATATCCATCTTCTGGATGTTGTATTGCTCCAATTAAATCTTCTGTATTACAAAGAGGCCAAATCTCTTTTACTTGTTCAGGTTTTAAAAATTTTACATTGACACCAATAGTTTGCGCTACACCTGCATACTGATGATATTCATCCATTCTATCTTTTGTGCTGGCCAATCTAATATTTGATACAACACTAAATCCTACATTTTTTCCCGTTTCTTTTTCTAAAGTTTTGTAAAGATCTACTGCGTACTTATGTAATTGTCCCACTGAATAACTCATATTAAAAAGGGGTAACAATCCAGCAGCATGCCAAGTTGAACCTGATGTTAATTCTTTTCTTTCTACTAAAACTACATCTGATAATCCTTTTTTTGCTAAATGGTAAAGAGCACTAACGCCTACAACGCCTCCACCTACTACAACTACTTTTGATTTAGATTTCATGAAGAAGATTCCTACTAGATTTTATGGATAATTAAAGATTAATTTTAACCTTTTCAGATTGAAGAGCCTAAAGAAATAGGGTTAGAAACCATTGTGGTCAACCAACAGTCTTTCAAAGGTCCATCTTCGTAATATTTTTCAACTACCCACCGGAATCTATAATAATTCTTATCTTTTCCAAGAATTGTAACTTCAAAACCGTACTTGTTATTTGATTTAAAAACTTCAACAATTCTATTATCTATATGATTTAATAACATTTTATAACTTTCGCTTTTAAGCATATTAATAAATTTAGGCAAAGGTCCTGTATATATTTTATTAGAAGGGTGAGCAAATTCCCATGTTTGCTTAATACCATTGTCTATATTTGGTTCATCATTTTTCTTAAGACCATTTAATTGTATTAAAACAACTTGGTCTGGTTCGATTACTGTATTTGGTTTTATTAAATCTGCTTTAGCAGTAGTTACAATAAACATTACTGCCATAAATAAGATAATAATTAAATAAATCAAACCATACAAAGAGTATTTGAAAAATTTTTTCATACTTTTAACGCAGTTTTTTTTACATCTTCTAGAAATTTTTTTCTTTTATCTTCAGAAACGAATGGTACAGCAAAATATCTTTTATAGATAACGTCTTTTATGCCACATATATTAAAAACTCCTCTTCTAAGTCTTTTAGTTGGCATATTTAAAAAAAAAGTTCTAATTGCAAATTGGGGAGATCCGTAAGTACAAAATACTATTGCTTTTTTTCCTTTTAAATTTCCTACAGGGTAACCATAATTTCCAAATATTTTTTTAAAACTAAATGCCCAAGGTGGTGCTAAAACTTTATCTATCCAACCTTCAAGGATTGCTGGCATCCTAAAATTCCATATAGGAGCTATTAAAACAATTGTATCTGAATTTTCTATTCTCTTTTGGTGATCAATCACTACTTCATCTGGTTTTTCGCCGGCAAAAACTGGATTAAATTTTTCTTTATAAAGATCAACAAGATCTACTTGGTGACCTTTTTCTTTTACTGATTCAACAAATGTATCTCTGATTGCTGCATTAAAAGATTTTTCGTTGTAATGTCCGTAAACTAAAAAAATTTTTTTCATTTAATTCAATTTTGAAGCTATATAAAAACCAGTAAACATTGATAATACAAAAATAATCGAGCTAATATTTAATAAAGCCAAAGAAGTAATTGCAGGTCCTGGACACAAACCTATCAAGCCCCAACCTGCACCAAATAAAGTAGAACCAATAATTAGTTTTTTATCTATTTCTTTATTTGTTGGAATTGAAAAACTTGATGAAAATAATGGTTTATCGTTTTTTTTAAATAAATGAAATACTGGCGTTGAGATAATAAGCGCTCCAATCATTACAAAAGCAAGTGAGGGATCCCAATCTCTAAAAATATTTAAAAAACCTAAGACTTTTTCTGGGTTAATCATTTCAGAAATAACCAAACCTATACCAAAAATAATTCCACAAGCTAGTGACACTACCTTATTCATAAAAACCCTTTAACTAAAACCGTTAATATTCCAATTATCATAAAAGTTATTGTTGCAATGATTGATCTTATTGAAAAACGACTAATTCCGCTAATTCCATGTCCACTGGTGCAGCCACTACTTAATTTTGTTCCAAAACCAACCAAAACCCCAGCTATAATTAATAAAATTACTGAATTAGAAATCGATATAATAATTTCTTTACCAGAAATTAGATTATAAAATATAGGTCCTAATATTAATCCAAATAAAAATAAAAAATTATCTACACGTTTATCTTTTGTAACTAAAACGCTACTTGCTATTCCGCTAATACCAATCATGCGTCCATTAAGAATAAAAAATAATGCCACTGAAAATCCTATTAAGAGACCTCCTGACAATGCTGATAATGGAGTAAAATTTACTATATTCATCTAATTCCAAATTTTATTTAAAATTCTTTCCCTTCCACATGCTTTTTTATATCTCAAATAATTTGCGAACTTCTCTATATAAAAATTTTGATGCTTTTCTTCCGCTTTATAGAATTTATCAAATTTTCTGACATAAGTTACTATTTTTTTTCCAAATTTTTCTTCTAATTTTATAATCGATTTTTCTATTAAATCCTTTTCTTTTTGAGTTTGATAAAATGCTACCGATCTATAACTATACCCTCTATCACAGAATTGACCATATTCATCAAAAGGATCAATATTTCTCCAGAAATGATTTAACAATTCATTAAAATCAGTTTTATTTTTATCAAAAATAATCTCAACTACTTCAAAATGACCAGTATTTTCATAAATTACTTCTTCATAAGTTGGGTTTGTTGTTGTTCCTCCTGAATAACCAGAAATTACTTCCAATACACCTTCTTTTTTTTCAAAAGATTCTTCCATACACCAAAAACATCCACCAGCAAAATATACTTTTCCTAAATCCTGAGCAAATGTAGAAGTTTGTAAAAAAAAAAATAAAATTATTGCCGTATATTTTTTTATCATTTTATTTCCAATTTACCTTAAACATCGCTTCATTTCTTCTAAGCATAGGTAATGTAAATGGGCTATTATAAGTAGCTTTTATTGCAGAACTTAATATTAAAATATTATCTTTTTTTAATTGATTTTCTAAAATAACTTTATGCTTAATAAAATTTTTCTCAGAAGCTCTACCCGAGTACCTAATTACCGCATAATAACCACCTTCTATATTGATTATTTCAACATCAGAACTTGATGGATTTGGAACATTATCTTTATTAAATTTTTCTGGTAAATAAAATTGCATAGTTATATTCCCCTCTTTTTGCGCTTGAGTAACAGGTGTTGTCATTTTAATTTTTTCTTTTGTTTCATTATCCCCTGATATGTAATTAAATAATTTTCGAAAACTATTATTTTGATTTGTTTTAACAACTTGTACAGCTAAACGATCAGAATATTTTCTTATTTCATAAACTTCAGTAGATTTAACTACGTCATATTTAGCCTCTTCATATGCCATAACATTAGAATACGAAAAAAATATTATGATGTAAAATATGAAAAATATAATTTTTTTCACTAATTTTTTAGTACAGGGAATACCGGATTAGATTTTTGAAATAATCTTTGATATTCTTGTTTTATACATTTATTCTCTATGTATTTTATATTAGCTTCTTCAGAAATTTTTTTAGCTTCTTCATTTTGAATTCCATACTGTAACCATAAAGTTTTAGCTCCAAGCTTAACAGCTTCTTTTGCAAAACCAGGTGTTTCTTTTGATGGTCTAAATACATCAACTATATCTATTTTTTCAGAAATATTATCTAAACTTTCAACTACAGTTTCTCCATTAATAACTTCTCCTTTTGCAAAAGGATTTACAGGTATTACTTTATATCCAAAATCTTGCATATATTTCATGACAATATTGGCTGGTTTTCTTTTTAGATTTTTTGGATCTTCTCCTTTTTTTTCAGAGCTTACTCCAATCATTGCAATTGTTTTAGAATCTTTAAGAATTTCCTTTATTTGATCATCGCTCATTTATTTTTCCATTTAGGTTTTCTCTTATTTAAAAACGCTGATATTCCTTCATGAGCATCTATTGACATCATATTTAAAGTCATCATCCTACTTGTATATGCGTAAGCTTTTCTTAAAGGCATTTCTAATTGTTTATAAAAAGCTTGTTTTCCAATTTTTATTGTTAAATTTGATTTAGAAGCAATTGTTTTTGCAACCTTTAAAACTTCTTTGTTAAGATTTGATTTTGAAAAACAATCATTAATCAATCCTATTTCCTTTGCATATTTTGCGTTAATAGGCTCGCCTGTTAAAAGCATTTTCATCATTCTTTTTCTGCTAATTTTTCTACTAACTGCAACCATTGGTGTACTGCAGAATAATCCAATATTAACTCCAGGAGTTGCAAATGTTGCGTCCGTAGTGCTGTAAGCTAAATCGCAGCTTGTTGCTAACTGACAACCAGCTGCATAAGCTGCTCCATGTACTTTTGCTATAACTGGTTTTCTTCCCTCAACAATTTGAATCATCAGCTTTGAACAAAGATTAAATAGTTTAAGGTACTTTGATCTTTTCTTTAAACCTTTTACTTCTTTTAAATTATGGCCAGCGCTAAAACCTTTTCCTGCACCTTCTAAAATAATTACTTTAGTATTGTTATCTTTGTCTAGTTTTTTAAAAGTATTTAAAAGAGATCTTAAAGTTTCAAAAGATAATGAATTGTAAGTTTTGGGGTCATTTATTGTAATGTTTTTGATGCCATTACCTAAATTTTTGACCAAAACATTCATAATATTTTATTACTATCATTTTCTTATTTTGTCTTCATATTTTTTTCTTAACTTTTGAAGATTAACTAAATATTCATCCCTTATATTTGATATCATTGTCACAGACTTTCCTTTAGCTTGTTGTCTAGTTCCATTAATAATTTTATATGATAATTTTTTTGAAAGGTTCGGTGCTTTTAATTTAGTCCAAGGAAGTTTTAAAGCTGGTCCAAATTGTTTTAACATATGTTTCATTCCTTCTTTTCCTCCAGCCAAATGAAATGTTAAAAATGTTCCCATTAAAGACCATCTTAGACCTGGCCCATCTTCAATTGCTCTATCTAAATCTTTAGTGGATGCATATCCTTCATTAACTATATGCAAAGCTTCTCTCCAAAGAGCTTCTTGAAGCCGATCAGCCAAATAGCCTGGTAACTCTTTTTTAACCATAATTGGATTCATCGAAATTGATTTATAAAATTTATTAGCTTTGTTTAGAAATTTTTTTTGTGTTTTTTTTCCAGGTACAACTTCTACTCCTGGACACAAATAGACTGGATTAAAAGGGTGCCCAATCATAGTTCTGCTTGGAAATTTACATTTAGAATATATTTTTGTTGGTAGTAAACCTGAAGAACTAGAACAAATAACAGCATTAGGTTTTGAATATTTTCCTATTTCATTCATTAATTGTGTTTTTATTTTATAATTTTCAACTGCATTTTCTTGTATAAAATCTGCTGATTTTACCGCTTCTTTTATTGAATTAACATATTCAAAATTATTTAAATTAATTTTTTTCTTATTAAATAATTTTTTAATGTGTGCTTGCGAATTTTTTATTTCTTTAATGATATTCTTTTTTAATTTTAAATTTTTATCATAAGCTATAACTTTTTTATTGTGTGCTAAAAATCTTATTATCCAACCTGTTCCTATTACTCCCGTTCCAATTACAGCAATTTTTTTGATCATTTAATCAGCTAGACCATCAGCTCTTGGTTTATTTCTCTCTAAATGAATTGGTAACACTTTTCCATATATAGCTCGCGAATGTTCTGGCGTGTTAACTCTCCAAGGGTCCAAAACATAAGCTGGTATACAAAGATATCTTGGACGATCTCCTTCTACTCTTGTAACCCTGTGAAGTGTGAATCTACCTTTAAAGATTTGTAAATCACCTGGTTCTAAATTCAACTGTCGAACTCTTTTACGGTCTCCGTCTAATACTTTTTTAACTTCTTCAAAATTTTCATTTCCGGGTTCTCTGATGTATGGACAGTATTCAAATATTCCACCTTTCTCGGGCTTTTGTATCATTATACTCAAGGTGAATTCACAACTATCAAAGTGCCATGGAAGAATTCCATCAGGTTTCATTACATTATAGGCATGACAAGCCAAAGGATCGGCCCATCGATAAATTGGCGATATTCCAACACATGAAGATACAAATTTTAAAAGTTCTTCTTGTTCATAAAGAAATTTCATCTCTGAGTTTTTATCAAAAAGATCTGAGTTTAAATATCCATTATATCGTTTAGAAAATATTTTTTTTGGATGGTCTTTTTCTAGTGAGGAATCGTCTTTAGAGTGTAAGTATGGATTGATACTTTCATTCGACATGTAAACTTTATCGACCTGTTTTTCTAACTCTAAATTCATTCTTTCTAAAGATTTTGGAAGTATAAAATTAGGAATAGTTGAACAACTAAATTGATCTAGATCAGTTTTACATTTATTAATTATTTCTTTTATTTTTGGAGAATTTAAATCTTGAATTGGATATTTTTCTAAGTCAACAATAGTTTTTAGTCTATCGTTCATTTGTCCTTTAGTTTGCCATCTTCTCTCATTTTGGCTCTAATTTTGGTTGCTGAAATTTTTTGTATTTCTTCAGGCATAACTATTTCTTCTATTTTATAACCAACACCTCTTCCATAGCATATATTAGTAATGTTAGGCACTAACATAATTTTAAATCTACCTTCATATTTTGGATTTAATCTATCTTCTATTTTTTTTTTAACTGTTTCAAAATCAAAAGGATTATCATCTACTCCTTGTACATCTCTGATTTGAATACAAACTTGGCCTGTTTTTTTAATTATTTCTTCAAATAAAGCATAATGACCGTCATGAAATGGTTGCCATCTACCTAACATTTGTGCTGTTGGTTTTTTATTATCCCATTCATAAGACATTATTTTAGATCCTCGACAATTTTAAATGCCCATAGTTTAGCATCTTGTGTTGTAACATGAAAATTAAATTTTTCAGGTTTCACAAACATTTGGTTTGTATCCTCAAATCTTCCTTTTGTAATAGTGTCTACCCATACAATATAATCTGCTGGAAACAACTCTCTTGCTTCTGGTGTTGGGCAAATAAAATCAGCAATAACATTATTACCTTCTTTTTTTATTTTAAGAGCTTCATTAGACATCCTTTTTGCTTGCCTTTTTCTTCCTTCTTCTGAAAAATCCCAATCATTTGCAGCTTTTCTTATTTCATCTGCATTTAATCTTTTACATTTAATTAATTTTGCCAACTCATTTGCTAAAGTTGTTTTGCCTGCTCCGGGCAATCCCATAATTAAAATTATTTTCATTAAATATCTTCTAAAGGATGATGGGACATAAGTTCAAGATTATTTTCACCAACTAAATATTGTTGTTCAAGTTTAACACCTTCTTTGCCCCCTACTTTCCCAATATATGATTCAACAGTAATAGTCATATTTTTTTCAAAATACCCTTCTCTTTGCCCACCATCAGTAGGATATTTTATCTGGGGCCATTCATCACAAAGACCTATACCATGAACCATGCAGGAATATCTATTCCCATAATAATCATCAGGAAGTTTCCAAGATTTTTCTGTGAATTCTTTAAATGACATTCCGTTTTTAATTAATCTAGAATTGTGATTTATTTGTTCAACTGACATTAAATATAATTTTTTTTGATCATCATTAAATTTATTTCCCTCTACAAAAGATCTGGAGATGTCTGCACAGTAGCCATAAGGTCCAACCATATCAGTATCAAAAGATACCATTTCTCCTCTTTGGATGATTTTATTGGTACTTTCTTGCATCCATGGATTAGTTCTTTCACCAGAGGATAAAATTCTACACTCAATCCATTCTCCTCCATGTTCAATATTTGTTTTGTGTAAAATTGACCAAAGTTCATCTTCGGTCATTCCTGCTTTTAATTCATCGCGCATTTTAGCAACACCAATTTCAGCAACATCAATTGCGGCTTTCATGCATTTTAATTCCTCAGCAGATTTAATAACTCTTGCTTGCTCAAGAATTAATTTTGCATCTAAAACTTTAATATTTGCTCTATTTAACGCTGTTACTGCAGGACCATTAATTATATCGATAGCAATCTTTTTGCTCTTAAAATAAGATTTTGATAAATCTTCAATCTCATTAATCCATTTTTTTAATTGCTCGCTTGCCTGATCGCCGTTGCTAAAATAATCCCATGTTATTGCTGGTCTTATCTCTTCAATTAAATTTAAATGACTAGATAGACCTTCACAATTAAAATATTCATATAATATGGTTGGTCCATTTACGGGTATAAAGCAATAGCGAGTTAAATTGTGCATATTGTAAATACTCATATTAACAGTATCCAGTGCATATCTAACATTAACTGGATCAAATAATATACAAGCTTCAAGATTGTTTTTTTGTAATTCTTTTTTAACTCTATCTAATCTGTAGGATCTTAACTTATCAAAATTTATTTCATCTTCTTGAAATCTTTTTTTTGTTATAAATCCTGAATTAGGTTTTGCATCTGGTAAAATTTTTCTTTTAAATTTCATATTAAACTACGTTTGTTGCTACCCATTTATGAAAATGATGTGTAGGATTGTCCATAATTGGTGAAAAGTTTCCTCCATTATATGATGGAGAGTTTCTAC
>CACDEK010000002.1 GCA_902551735.1 uncultured Pelagibacteraceae bacterium
CTTTCATTATGACGATTATGAAATAAGTGCAATTAAAGATTTAACTTCAATTCATAAAACTAAGATCAAGATTGTTGATGATCTTCTAAGATTAGAAAAATTTGTTGATCTTTTTAAATGTGTAAAGGAGTCAATGCAAATGTCAGTAGAAAGTTATTCTTTAAAAGATGTAGAAAAATTTTATGATTTTAAAAGATCTGGAAACGTTCAAAGTGCTTCGGATTCCATAGATTATTATGTTGAGTATATCCAAACAAAAGACAAAAATATTTTAGATAAAATTGAAAAATATAATTATGAAGATCTAAAATCAACTATGCAATTAAGAAATTGGTTAAATAATCAAAAACCAGATAATGTTGAGTGGTTTACTCCTGAAAAAGAAGAAAAAGAAATTGATGAAAAAGATTGGGAAAAAACAGGAAGAGAACTAGATGAAGAAATACAAAGCTCTAAAATAGATAAAGAGTTAAAATTATTATTTCAAGATATTCATCAATATCACCGAAGAGAAAACAGACCAGATTGGTGGAGTTTTAGAGATAGGAGATACAAAAATACGGAGGAATTAATTGATGATCCAGATTGTATAGGTGGTCTAGAAATGATTGGAGAACCCAAACATATAAAACAGTCTTTGTTATATAAATATAAATTTCCTAATCAGGAGTACAAAATTAAACAAGGTCAACAGGTCACTAATGCAAAATGGATTGAGTTTAAAAAATCTTCTGCAGGCACAATAGAAAGTATAGATGCAAAAAGCAGAACATTATTAATTAAAAAAGGAACAGGAATTGATAAGAAAACTGGTTTAGTAAAAGAAAACTTACCAAAGTTATTAAATTTAGGACCTGCCAAACCAACACCTCCTGATAAATTAGAAAAATCAATTCAAAGCTTGATAAAGGAAATTTTATTAAAAAATAAATCTAAAAAATACCAAGCTGTAATCGATATTCTTACAAAAAATTATCCAAAAATTAAAAATATTAAAAAAGGTGAACCAATTATCAAATCAGATGACTTTAAAAAAGAAATGCCTTTAATTATAGAAAATTTAGACAATTCCTTCATAGTAGTGCAAGGGGCACCTGGTACTGGTAAAACCTTCCAAATTTCAAATGCTATAATTTATTTATTAAAAAAAGGAAAAAAAATTGCAGTTAGTGGCAATTCTCATAAAGTTATAATTAATATTTTAAAAGCCATAGAAGACGCTGCAGAGAATGAAAAAGAAAAATTTGACTTTAAAGGTCTTAAACAGAAAGGAAGTTTAGAGGATCATATATTTAATGGTAAATATATCACAACCCAATATTTAGATCATAAAGGTAATAAAAAAGATAATGATGACAAGATATTTATTAAGGCTTTAAGAGATAATTCTCATAATCTTTTTGCAGGTACAAAATATCATTTGAGAAAAGAATTTTTTGATGAAAAATTAGATTATTTATTTGTAGATGAATGTTCTCAAGTTTCTTTAGCTGACGTTGTTGCTATGGGCAAGTGTGCAAAAAATATTATATTAGTTGGTGATCAACAACAATTGGGAATGCCAACCAAAGCTGTACATCCAGGTCAAACAAATAAAAGTGCTTTAGAATATTTGGTAGAATCGGATACTATCTCATCTGATAAAGGAATTTTTATCAATACTACTCGAAGATTACATCCAAATATTAATAGTTTTACTAGTAACAACTTTTACGATGGGCGATTAAAATATCATCCAGACACGGAAAAAAGGAAAATAATTTTTTCAAAAAATGAAAAAATTTTTAAATCTTCGGGTTTATATTATTTTCCTATGAAACATGAAAATAGGTCACAATTATGTGAGGAAGAAGGAAATGAAATTTTAAAATTATACGATAAGTTTTTAAATTTGAAGTTTATCAATGAGAAGGGAAAAACATCGAATCTAGATGTGGATTCTATACTTGTGATTAGTCCTTATAATGTTCAAGTAAATTATCTTAAATCAATTTTACCCAAAAATTCTAACGTAGGAACTGTCGATTCTTTTCAAGGACAGCAAAGACCCATTTCAATTCTTTCAATGGCTACAAGTGAACCAGAAAATTTGTCTAGAAATTTAGAATTTTTTTATTCTAGAAATAGGCTTAATGTAGGGATCTCAAGAGCACAATGCATTTCAGTTGTATTAATGAGTCCTAAGCTTTTTTATTTTCAATGTAAAAAACCATCTCAAGTAAAATTAGTAAACACTTTAATTAAATTAAAAGATTATTCTATTAATTAATTTTTCTTTTTTATAAAATCAAAAAATTTACTCATATATTTACAAAGATCACAGTTTGGTGTTGATGATGGTATCTTACTCGTTTCTAAAAAGTTTTTTATTTGAATAATAGTATCTCCTACCCAATTATACGATTTAGTAGTATATGGTATAATTGCCCAATCAAATTCAAGCGAACTATTAAAAATTTCTTGATCTGGTTTTGCATTAACATAAAAAAAATAACTAGTATTATCTATTTCCAATCCAAGCATAGATAAAATCCAGGAATATATTTCGGCTTGTCTTTTGTACGTAATTAAATATGGGGCATCAAAATTTTTTAATTTTTCAAAATTTTCTGAAAATGTACTCTTATAGTCCACAATAATTTTCTTTTTTGTATTCAAATTTTCCCACAAATCATCAATAGAACCAACTACTACAATGTTTGTTTCTTTATGGTGATATCTAGCACCTTTGAAAGGTTCTCTCCATATATTTAATTCTGGATGAGAAAATGGTATTGCATTAATATTAGCTTCTTTTTGATAAATAGTTTGTTCTTTATTTTTTCTTGCAATGTCAAATTCATTTTTTAGCAACGTATCTATTCTAGAATTTAGATTATATGGGAAAGGTTTTGGTGCTTTTATTTGAAGCCTCATATCAAGGTAGGCACATCTTTTACACTTCAAATAAAGATCAATTTTAGACCTACTGATTATAAAAGGATCTTTAGATTTTGGATCGTATTTATATGACCAAGGAAAATTTTTATCCATACTTACTTCTTTATACTTTTTTTTATTATAAATTAATATGTTAATAAGTACAAATTTTGTAAATTGACATATTAAAAAAAAATATGTATTTAAAATTATGGCTATTATAGAATCAACAGACGAAAATTTTAAAAAGATTATAAAAGAAAACAAATTGGTATTAATAGATTTCTGGGCGTCATGGTGCGCGCCATGTAAGGCTCTTTCACCGATTCTCGAGGAAATTAATATAGAGCTACAAGATAAATTAACTATTGGAAAACATGATATAGATTCACAGCCCAACACGCCGACCTCACAAGGAGTCAGGGGTATACCAACTATGCAAATTTATGTAGACTCAGAATTAGCAGAAACGATTGTTGGATTAACTAACAAATCTGATTTAATAAATAAAATTAAAAACCATCTTGGTTAATAAATTACTAATTTTTTTTTAAGTAACTTGAAGCTAGATAAAGCGAACCAAAAATAATTATAGTTTTTTTTTCTTTAGAAGATATTTTTTTTATTGCTTCTAAAATATTAGATGAACTATCAGAGTAAAAATTATTTTTTTTACAAATATTTTTTAGTTTTTCAGCAGATACAGAGTTTGGAGAGGAGGGTATCTTAACAGTTATAATTTTTCTAAACATTCCTTTAAATTGTTTTATAAAAAGACTTGGAAAACGATTATTTTGTATTCCAAAAATACCGTAAATAGGTTGTTTAATTTTTAATAAATGTTTTTTTAAATTTAAAGCACTTTTCATAGAGTGTGCACCGTCAATTATTAAAGTTTCAGATTTATGAAGATATTTTCTCAATTTTCCTTTGTATATATATTCAATTCGTCCATGCATGTGAATTTTAGGTAGAGCTTTTACTATTATTTTATTTTTAATATTTAAATCACGGGCAATTTTTACAGCTAAAGCAACTCCTTCCCAGAGTCCCTCACTATGAATTTGATTAGCTTTTAATCTTAGTTTTCCTTTTTTATCTTTAAAGATATAACTTTTATTATCCTTACTTATTTTAAAATCTTTTCCATAATAAATTTTTTTACTTGGATTAGTTTTTAAAATTTTTTTTATAATCTTCAATACTTTTGGGTCTTGTTTACCAACGTAAATATTTGTTTTTTGTGATAATGATGCAACTTTGATTTTGCATATATCTTTTATTGTTTTAACTTTAAAAAGATCCAAATGTTGTTTATTTATATTTGTAATAGCTTGAATTTTAGGTGATGACCATAAGTTTGTTGAATCTTTGGAGAATCCAGCCCCAGCCTCTATTATGTGATAATTAATATCTTTCAAATTTTTTATTGTTAAGACATAAATTAAAGTTAAAGCCTCAAAAAGAGTTAACTTTGTTTTGGAATTAATTAGATAATTTCCTTTTTTTTTAAAATTTTTTAAACTTATAAATTTATTTTTAATAAATATACGATCTAAAGGACTTATTATAGAAGGAGAAGTATAAGTTGTAACTTTTTTTCTATTATTTAATAATATTGAAAAAAGTGACGAAAGCGTTGCATTCTTGCCATCCGAGCCCAAAATTTGAATAATTTCACCCTTAATTTTATTTACATCTATATTTTCCTTTTTTAAAAATGATTTAATTCTTGATAAATTTAGATCTATTTTTCTTGTAAACTTTCTTTGAAGTTTATTATAAAAAATTTCTGATTTAGAATTCATCAAATATACTCTTTTAATTACGGATTTTATTAAGAAGCTTCTTTAATATTAGGACTTTCCACTTTAATTTCATCTGATAATTCAGTATTTATATCAGAATTTTTCTTTAATAATATTGATAAAAGAGATCCTATTTTTTCATATAATTTTGATCTTTCTACTATAAGGTCGATAAAACCGCTTTCCAAAACGCTCTCACTTTTTTGAAATCCAACAGGGAGCTCCTCCTTAATTGTTGATTTTATAACTCTGGCTCCAGCAAAAGCAACCGTCGCGCCGGGTTCAGCTATATTTAAATCCCCGAGCATTGCGTAGCTTGCCGCTTGGCCACCCGCAGTAGGGTCGCAAAGTACATTCAGATAAATTAAGTTATTATTTTTTAGCTCATTTATAGCAAGTGTTGTACGGGCCATGCCTGATAAACCTATAATATTTTCTTGAACACGGATTCCTCCACCACTTGTAAAATTGATGATTGGATTTCTATTTGTAATTGCATGTTGTATTGCTGTTAAAAAACATTCAGTTTCGTGTTGTCCAAGTGAACCTCCCACGAAAGAAAAATTAGAGGCAATAGCAGTAACATTTATATCGTTAACTTTACCAGCACAAATCATAAACGCACTTTTTTGGCCAGTTTTTTTTATAGCTTCTTTTAGTTTATCTTTATAACCAGGAAATTCTATAGGGTCTGGTTGAGGCTGAGGGTAATCAAGAATTTCGTAGTTATCTTTGCCAAAAAAATAATCAAACCTTTGGATGCAGCTTACACGCTTATGGGCATTGCAATGTGGGCAAACATGTAAATTTTTTTCTAGAATTTCTTTTTGAATAGGACCTTTGTGTATGCAGCATTCTAGACTAGCCCAAGAACTTGCTTGCTGTTCAGATTTAGTTGGAAACTTTTTTTTTAAATTTTTTTTTATCTTTTCACCAATTTTGATAACCCTGGACAACCAATTCATCGCTTAATTAATCCTTTTTTTAAATTTTTTAAATAAGAACCTACTTTTTTGGCCATATTTTGACTATTCATTTTTTTTTTAGCCTCTTTGTCAACAATATCAACAATACCTGACCCAACAATAGCTGCATCTGCTATTTTAATAACTTTGGATACATCTGACTTTGTACGAATTCCAAATCCTACTCCAATAGGTATTTTTGAGTTTTTTCTAATTAGTTTGCTTATTTTTTTTACATTTTCCAAGTTTACTGGTTTTGAACCCGTCAAGCCAGCATATGACACAACATAAATCCATGAACTACATTTTTTTAAAGTTTCTTTAATAAACGCTTCATCATTTGTTGGAGCTACCAATTTAACATAAGCAACATCAATTTTTTTGAGCTCTTTTGATAGTTCCTTATCTTCAGGTGAGTTATTGTTACTATCGACAATAATAACCCCATCCACATTTGATGTTTTACATTTTTTTGCAAATTTTTTAATTGAATAAATATAAACTGGATTCATATAAGTCATTATTAAAAAAGGTACATTATTTTTAACTTCAGACTTTACTTCTTTTATAAGTTTAAAAATTTTTTCAGTATTTGCACCAGCTTTTATAGCGCGCATATTTGCATCCATTATTGTAGCTGAATCAGATGTACTTGTATTAAATGGAATGCCTACCTCAATCGCCCCACAATGTTTTGCCATTTCTTTTAATATTTTCTTTGAAGTTTTATAATTAGGATCCATTCCACTTACAAAACCTATTAAAGATCCTCTTTTTTCTTGCTTCGCTTTAGCGAACATTTCTTGAAAATTTTTATTCATTTTCCCTTTTAAATTTTATCATTCTAGTAACGTTACTTTCTCCAGACCCACATAAATGAATTAAATGATTTTCTCTTGGGTTCTTTCTTTTCTTTATTTCTTTTAAAGCCGCATTTATTACGTAGCAGGCTTCAATTGCTGGTACTATTCCTAATTTTTCACAACACATTATAAATGTTTTTTTTGCCTCTAAGTCCGTTGAAGTTCTAAACTTGATTCTATTTATAGAATGAAGATATGCTACTTCAGGACCAACAGCTGCAAAATCAAGTCCTGACGCCTCAGTAAGTGACTCAGCAATTTGTGCAGAATGCATTACTACTTTAGATTTAAATCCTAACAAAATTCCCATTTTTCCTCCACCAAGTATCGTTGCTCCGTGCCTTCCAGTAGGAATTCCTTCCCCTCCACTTTCAATCGCAAAAATTTCTGTTTTATCTTTCAGTAAAGGATATGCCATTGACATTAAGTTTGAGCCACCTCCGCACACACAAAATAGAGTAGAAGGAACTTTACCTGTCATCTGTTTAAACTGTTGTTTTGCTATTCTGCCAATAACACTTGCCCAAGTCCTAACCATCCGAGGGTAGGGTGATGGTCCCGCTACGGACCCCACTACATACATAGCATCAGGATTATTTTGCCAACTTCGAAGTGCACTCGCCATGGCAGGAAGTAAGCTCTTGGTTGATTCATGAACAACTACAATTTTTGCACCATACAATTCACTGATATCTTTATTTAAACTAACCTTCTCTGCGTCCACCGCACCGATGTGAACCTCACAATCCATTTTTAGCATTGCACATGCAGCCGCGACAGATCTCGAATGCATTGAAGCTCCAGTTTCACAAATAATTTTTTTTGCTTTAAAAATATGTTTTGCCATATAGCATGAAGAAAAACTATTTACAGGTTTGTGACTCGAGTCATGGTGAAGATCAGTTCTTTTAAGATAAATTTTTCCAACTTTATTTTGACCCCCAATAAGATTTTCTAGTTCAGTGCTACGAAGAATAGGGGTATTAACTCCAATAAAAGTTAGCAGTTTTTCTTCTAGTTCCCTCATGAATTTTTTATCTTTAATTGCTTTTTCAAAACATTTTTCTACTTTTTGCAGATTAGGAATTAGAAGAGGAGATATGTACTGACCCCCATAAGTTTCTTTTGTTTTAGGGTTAGTCCAATATCCATTTTTATTAGGAGGGTTTATTTCTTTAAAAGGAGGTATTTTCATTGATCTGTTTTACTTTATTCATAAATTTTTTTATTTTTGATATATCTTTTACTTTATTTGTTTCTAAAGCACCAGAAACATCAACTATATCAGCAAGATTGAAAATTTTTTCAAGTTTTTCAATATTAATATTTCCGGCAATCATTTTTGTAACATTTGTTTTGATTGATTTTATCCACTCAAAATTCCACCCAACACTTAATTCTAAGCCTGAGCTATCCCATAAAATAATATCTGCAGCTTTTTCAAATTCTTTATATTTTAAAACATCTTTTTTATTTTTAACTTGAATAACTATAATTAATTTTTTTTTAAATTTTTTTTTTATATTATAAAACGACTCTTCACTATAATTTCCATATATTTGAAAATAATCTAAATTTAACTCTGAAAATTTTTCTAATTCATCTTTGTTTGGGTTAACTAATACTCCGACATATTTTGTAGCTTTTTTTTCTATATTTGTTAACTCTTTCGCTTTTTCAAATTGAATAAACCTATGACTTTTAGGATAATTTAAAATAAAACCACAATAATTAACTTTAAACTGAACGCATGTTTTTACATGCTCAGCCTCTGTGAGGCCACATATTTTTACTTCCATCAATTTAGTTTAATGAATTAATTAACTTTTGTATATTTTTATTGATATTGCCTTTTGTAATACTTCTTCCTATTACAATTGATGTTGCTCCATTTTCAAAAGCTTTTTTTGGTGTGGAAATACGTTGTTGATCTACAGCTTTATCTCCGAGCAATCTAATACCAGGAGTAATAATTTCTTTTTTAAAAACTTTTTTTACGTAACTAATTTCATGAGCGCTACAAACAATTGCATCTAAATTTGCTTTTGAAGCTAGTTTAGCTTGTTTTATTACCAATCCCTTGATTGATCTAGTATGTCCTGTTTGTTTTAATTTTTTATTGTTAAATGATGTAAGAGTACTAACTCCAACTATTTTAGTTTTACCAGAAACTTTTTTAACTGCTTTTAAAGCATCAAGTCCTGAGCCAATATGAACCGTTAAATATTTTACTTTTAGATCTTTAATAGCTTTTACAGCAGAAGCACAAGTATTTGGAATATCGTTTAATTTTAGATCAGCAAAAATAATTTTATTTTTTAATTTTGAAATAAATGATCTTCCATTTTTTGAATTGAGAAATTCTAAACCAAATTTATAACCAATCTTCACTTTTTTTGTTTTAGAATACTTAATTATTTTTTTAACTTTATTTATATCTTGAGTGTCACAAGCTATAAAAATTTTTCTATTCATTGCTATTTATTTTTTTAAAAAGTTTTTTACTAATTTTAAAGCGAATTTTTTTTTTTTCAGAAATTTCAATTTTTTCACCAGTTTTAGGATTCCTTGCAATTCTTGCTCTTAGAGTATGTATAGACCAAGTTCCAAAATCTCTAATTTCAACATTTTCTCCTTTATATAAAGCATGTTTTATCTCATTTAAAAATATATTCAGAGACTTGTCTAAGTCTTTTTTTAAAAAATTCGGGTAATTATTTGATAGTTGTTTTAAGAGCTTTGATTTTACAATAGCCAATTTACTTTATTTTTTTTCTTTTTTATTTTGTTTTTTTTCTAACTCGTCAGATAAAGCTGAAAATGGAAGATTTTTTCCTGAAAGTGGAGAGCTAAATTTTGATACAGCCTCTTTATTTTTTAATTCCTCTAACAATTTTATACTAAGTGCAACTTTTCTTTTGGCAATATCTATTTCTGAAATTGCAGCATCTATACGTTCAGAGCCAACGAATCTTGAGGGTCTAGCGTCAGCAGAGCTAATTGCAATTTGCGATTTTTTTATCAGAAATTCCAATTCACATCCTTCAGGTTTAACTATTAGTCCTTTGTTGTCAGAGCTAATTACTTTTACTGTTACTGTATCGTAAACTTTTTTACCCTTAAACCATTCAAATGGGTCTGGTTTTGTCTGTTTAAGGCCAACCCTGACTTTTTGTTGTTCTTTTTTTATTTCTAATACTTTAACCTTTAATTTATCACCTTTTTTATACTTTTTTATTTCTAACTCTGCATCTTTTCCATATGTAAGATCATTGCAATGAAGAAAAGTATCAATTTCTAAATCTTCAATTCTTACATACAATGCATATTCACTAATATTTTGAACAATACCTTCAACTTCACTTCCTACAGGATGTTTTTTTTCTAATAATTCATAAGGGTTTTCTTTTGTTAGCCTGTGAGAAATCGCAACTCTTCTTTTATCTTTATCAATTTCAGTAATAACGCAACTAATTTCATCTCCAACTTTAAACATTTTTTTTGCTGAAGGATTTTTTTTTGTATAACTTAATTCGCTTGAGTGAAGCAATGTAGATAATCCTGGTTCTAATTCACAGAATGCACCAAAATCCATTATTTTAACAACTTTTACATTATATGGTTTATTTAATTCATAGTTTGAAATATGTTCAAAAGGATCAGGAGAAAGTTGTTTTATACTACACCCAACTTGTAATTTTTCTTTATCAACATTAATAACCAATAGATCATGTTTTTCTCCAATGTTAAAAATTTCATCAGGGTGATTTATTCTTGAGTAGCTAATTTCTTGAAGATGCACGAGCACATCTAGTTCAGAATTAACATCAAAAAAACATCCAAAATTAGAATATCCTTTTACCACTGCATTTTTAATTACATCTCCAACTTTATATTTCTCTATTATTTTAGCTTTATCTTCTTTTTTATTTGTAGAAATAATTTGTCTTCTTGAAACACAGGCATTTCCTCTAATTTTATCAAGTTTAATTATAGCTAGTTTCATTGGCTCGTTCATTAAATGCGAAATATCTTTTAGAGGTTTATCGCTTATCTGAGAACCAGGCATGAAGAGGAGTGAATTAGTATCAATGTGTTCACAAATTACACCACCTTTGCACTTAGAAATAATTTTGCCCACTATTGGTTCATTTTTTTCATATGCCTTTTCGAGCTCAAACCAACCTTTAATTTTTTGTGCTTTAGAAGCTGATACTAAAACTTCGCCATTTCTATCTTCTATTCTTTCAAGTAAAACTGAAATATTATCTCCAACCTTAATATTTTCGTAAATTTTTATACTTTTAATTTCA
The DNA here is from genome assembly GCA_902551735.1 of uncultured Pelagibacteraceae bacterium. Classification (GTDB taxonomy): domain Bacteria; phylum Pseudomonadota; class Alphaproteobacteria; order Pelagibacterales; family Pelagibacteraceae; genus Pelagibacter. Next base: position 10,869 of record CACDEK010000002.1, read on the forward strand.
TTAATGTCTAATACAGGCTCTGATTTTAAACCTTCAATAAATAGAAAAACAAATTTATCAGTTATTTTAGTAATTTTTCCAATTATAATCTTTCCTTCTTCAATTTTATTTTTTGATAGTTGATTGTTAAGTAATTTTGCAAATTCTTTAGATGCTGGTGTTTCTATTTCTTTATATATTTCCATTAATTATTAATTTTTTATCAATTATTTTTTTAATTTTTAAAAAGCATGCTTTTTTAGATAAATTTGTGGTATTTATCAAGGTCGAATCTTTTGTTTTTTTTAAAGGTGATATTTTCCTATTATAATCATTTTTATCCCGTTTTTTAATACTTTTAAGCACCTCATTATAGGGTATTTTTTTATTTAGCTTTAAAAGCTCTAAATATCTTCTTTTAGCTCTATTTTTTACATTGGCTGTAATAAAGAACTTAAAATCTGCATCTGGAATGATTTTGTAGGTTATGTCCCTTCCATCTAAACAAGAACCATTATATTTTTTTGGAGGATTATAAGCACACTTTATTTGAAAGCTATGGACTATTTTTCTGATTTTTTTATTTTTTGCAATAATTGATGCAAGTATCCCAACGTTATTAGACAAAAGTTGCTTATTTTGTAAATCAGACATTTTTATCATTTTCATTTTTCTTTTAATGAATAAATAATTGAATTTTTTTGGATATTTAATTTTATAATGCGCAATAAGACGGTAAATTTTTCCCGTGTCTAGGTAAAATAAATTATAATGTTTAGAAATAAGTTTTGCTTGGGTACCAGCACCTGCGGCGGCAGGTGAGTCTATAGCTATAGTTATAATTTTTTTTTTTTTCAATTTATCTTTCCTCCTAATAATTTTGCAATTTTTAAAAAGGAAGGAAATGAAGTTATAATTGATTTTTTTGCATCATATATTTTCCAATTTCCACCACGAGCAAGTGCCAATACTATAGCATTCATTGCTAATCTATGATCTTTTAAATAATTTTTTAAAATATATTTTTTATTTAATTTAAGATTTGGATTTCCATATATTTTAATTCCATGATTTCCAATTTTTTTAGTTTTAATACCAATCATTTTTAATATTTTAAAACTCCAATCCATTCTAGGAGATTCTTTTTTATTCATTTCTATTCCCATTCCCTTAAAAGTACTAATCCCATTTGAAAAGGATGCAATTATAAAGATTGAAATAAATTCATCGATACAAGAACTAATGTTAAAATTTTTAGACAAATTAATAGATTTTAAATTTTTTGAGCTTTTGCAATAAATATCTGCTATTTTTTCACCTTTGTAAATTTTTTTATTCTTAAAAAAAATTTTTGCACCCATTAATTTTAATATTTTATAAAATCCAATTCTATTTTCATTTACCAGACAATTTTTAATTAATATGCTAGAGTTTTTAGACAGAACTGTAAGCATTATAAAAAAAGCACTTGAAGATGGGTCTGCAGGAATATTATAGTTAAATGATTTAAAATTTTTTAATCCTTTAATTTTAATTAAATCATATTTCTTTTTCTTTTTAATTTTTATAGGGATTTTTAAATATTTAAAAAGTATTTCCGTATGATCACGACAACGTTTAGAAACTAAAAAACTTTCTCCAGGACTATTTAAAGCAGCCAAACAAATAGATGTTTTTATTTGTGCACTGCCAATATCTTCTTTAAAATTAATAGGTCTTATAAAATTCGTTCCCTTAATATAAATTGGTAATGTTTTTTTTTCTTTTGGATAAAAGTTTACTCCAAATTCTCGTAATGGTTTAACTACTCTTGAAAAATCTCTTTTTGATAAACTTGAATCACCGATTAGTTTTATTTTATAAGGAGAGCGAACCAAACTTCCTAATATGCACCTTCCAAGTGTTCCACTATTTCCTGCATCAAGGGTTAAATTTTTTTTATAAAAAAATCCATTAATTCCATTTCCTAAAACCTCACAATAATTTTTTTTTAACAATATTTTTATTCCTAATTTACGCAAAACATTAATAGAACTAACAACGTCAGTAGATCGTAGTAGGTTAAATGCTTTAGATTTCCCAACAGCTTGTGAGGCTATAAGTACAAAACGAATACTTAAACTTTTATCACCATCAATATTAATTTTTTTATTAAATTTTTTTATAACGTTATTTATAATTAATGGTTTTTGCATTGATGTTTTGTATTAATTAAATTTAAAAGAATCACCAAAGTAGTGGTTTCTTGCAGTAACATTGTTCATAAGTTGGGTAGGAGTTCCTTGAGCTATAACTTTGCCGTTAGAAAGAATAATAGAAGAGTCAGCGACTGCCAAAATATCTCTTGCAGCGTGATCGCATATTATAATAGAAATTTTAGGATTTTCTGTTTGCAGATTTACAATTATTTCTTGGAGCATTTTTATAGTTAGCAAATCTAAAGCACTATATGGTTCGTCAAGCAAGAGTATTTGAGGATCTCCTATTAAAGCTAAAGCTATTACACATTTTTTTCGCTGTCCTCCAGATAATAACTTTGCCTTTATATCTTTAACAGATTCTAGTTCAAATTTAGAAATTAACTTATTTATTTTTTCATTTCTTATTCTTTCATCCTCAATCAACACTTCGCCAACACATTTTAAATTTTCAAGCAAAGTTAGATCAGAAAAAAAACCTCCATATTGAGGGCAGAATCCTATTTTAAATTTTGTAGTTCTTTCATAAATTGGATAATTGGTAGCGTCAATTCCATTAAATAATATTGAACCATACGCTGGCTTTATTAAGCCTGTGATTAAATTAAAAATTGTAGACTTTCCAACACCATTTGGACCTAATAATCCTAAAATTTGTCCTTGATTTACTTCAAAGTTTATATCATCTAAAATTTGTCTTTTTCCAAAGGATAGAGAAATTTTCTTAAGTGAAACTATAGGCTTTTGTTTTTTAAAAGACTTAATTCTAAATTTTTTAATTACTGCCATATCTATTTTGTGTCTATAATTTTAATTTTCTCAGACTCATTGTTCATAAACATTCTAGTGTTTTTTGTTATTAAATCAATTTCCAGCCTATCAGCTGTTAATTGAGTTCCAGGTTTATTATAAACAATATTATTGTACATCGAAGCTGTATTTTTGTTAAATGATATATCCAAGTTGTCACTAGTCGCTTCATGTATTAAATGTGTAACTTTAACATTTTCAAAAAAATTTGTTTCATTAGATGCTTTATTATGATTTGCATACTTTGAAACAATTTTAATTTGAGATGAGTTTTTAAGATAAATATATGCCTCAACATTTGTCATGAATATCTTATCAGAATTTTTCATATCTACTTCTCCTAATTTTGAAAATAGTTCATAATAATTTCCAGAAGTATCTGTAAATGTGTATTCTAAATCTTTTATCAAAGTTCCAGTTTCACTATCAATTTCAGAACCTATAACTTTATTTATTTCTTTATTTGTTTCTTTAATTAAAACTTCTTGTACTTGAAAATATTGAAAGAAAACAAATAAAAATAATCCAAATAAAATTATTAATAATAACAATTGAATAATTACTTTTTTATTCATTATTTAACATTTTCAAGAACTTTGTGAATATGTAATACCCCAATGGTTTTTTTATTATTATTATCATGCACAAGCAAGCTAGTTATACGCTTTTTATTCATCAAATTTAAGCATTGAATAGCCAGTAGATCATTTTTTACGCTTAATGGGTTTTTCGTCATAATATCTCTGACACTTAAATCGTGAAGGTTTTTGTATTTTTGACTGGCTCTTTTGACATCGCCATCAACAATTAGACCACTTGTTAATTTTTTTTTATTTCTAATTACAATAAGTCCTAATTTTTTTTGAGAAAGCATTTTTAATGCTTTTTTCATTTTACTATTTTCGGATATAAAAGGTGGTTTAACCATTAGATCTGATGAGGTTAAAAGTTTTTTTGATAAAGCTCCACCAGGATGAAATTTCCGAAAAGTTTTTATTCCAAGTTTTTTATATTGCATTACCGCAATAACTAAAGCACTTCCAATTGATGCTTGTGTAATTAAACTACTACTTGGAACTATTGCTCCTTCTCCTGCTTCTTTAACTTCAGGAAGAAGTAGTTTTATATTTGCAGCTTTATATAAAGCGGAATTTTTTTTTGAAGTAATTCCAATCATAGTTAAGTTATACTTTTTACTATAAGATATAATTGGGTTAAGTTCAGAAGAAGAACCAGAATTACTAATTAGTATTAATACATCTTTTTTTGGAAAAGTAGATATAGCTCCCAGATCTCCATGCGCAGCATCTGCCGCCGATTGTAATGCAAATGAACTTGCTCCTATAGAGCTTAATGATGAGGCAATTAAATTTGCTAACTGGCCTGATTTTCCAACCCCAACTAATATACATTTTGACTGACAGTCACCAATAGCTTTTACAGCTTTATTAAATGAAATTCCTAATACTTTCTTTAATTTTTTTAAACTTAATATTTGTAAATTAATTGTATTTTTGGCAGATTTTTTATAATTATTTTTATTCATTCATGACTCCAAATATCAATATTTTCATACCCAGCCAAATCCAAGTCAACTCTTATTTTTAAGTATTTTAATGCATGTTTATAAAGTTCCATTCTTTTTTCTCTAATTAAAATTTTATTTAATTCATTATTTATTTTTGTAATATGCAATACATCATTACTAGAATATTTTAATTGATCAGGATCCAAGTCTTGTTTGCCAAAATCTGATGATTGTTTTGCCTTAGAAATTGATATACCACAAAATTCTTGTACTAGAGCCTTGTACGAATGTTGGTTTGAGTAACCTCTAGCTAATTTACTTTGTAATTTAGTACACTCTACATTGGTGACATCTATTTTTAGTGCCCACTTTATCATTTGAAGATCTTTTCTGGCATAGTGAAAAATTTTTTTTACTTCACTATTAATTAACAATTTTACTAAGTTGGGAGCGTTGTAATTATCTCTATTTAAAAATTGAACTATGTGAACATTTTTAGAGTCTTGTGAAAAAAGCTGAATTAAACACAGCTTATCTTTTGGAGGATTTAAGCCAGTGAACTCACAATCACATGCGACTACTGGCCCTAAATTTAAATTTGCTGGCAGATCTTCTTTATGTAGTTTAATATTAACACTCATTATTAATGTTTATTTATATATATTTGCTGAGATATGAAACCTAAAAAATGTCTAATTTTTGGCGCTTCTGGTTTTATTGGGCGTCATTTAATAAGAAAGCTAACAAAAAATAATTTTCAGGTAACAGCTGTAACAAGAAATATTCACCAAAAAGGATATTTGTTGAGAACCCAGGGAAATCCCGGTTACATAGAAGTTGTTGAAAGTAGTTTATTTGATGAAAATAAAATTAATAATTTAGTTAAAAATACAGATATATGTATTAATTTAGTAGGTATTTTATTTGAAAAGGGCAAAGTTAATACGTTTAAAAATATTCACGAAAACTTTCCGGGTTTTTTGTCACATATTTGTAAACAAAACAAAGTTAAACAATTAATTCATATATCTGCTCTTGGAATTGAAAATGCTAAAGATAGCATGTATGCTACTAGTAAGCTAAATGGTGAAGTTTTTATTAAAAATAATTTTAAAGAAGCAATTATATTAAGGCCATCAGTTGTTTATTCTGTTGATGACAATTTTACAACAAACTTTATGAATTTGCTTAGTATTTTTCCATTCTTTCCTCTTTATTATAATGGTTCTACTTTATTTAGACCAATACATATTTCAGATTTAATAGAAATAATTTATCAAGTGATTTTCAGAAATTTAAAATCTGAAATTATTGAGTGTGTTGGTCCAGAAGAAATTTCACTAAAAGAAATTTTAGAAAAATTATTAAAACTAATTAAAAAAAAAAGAATACTGTTTCCAATGCCCTTAATTTTTGCTAAGTTTTCTACTTTTTTTCTACAATTATTTCCTCGACCGTTAATAACTTTAGATCAATTAAAATTATTAAAATATCCAAATATCGCATCTGGAACTTATAAGAATAATTTTGACTTTAAAATCCCAAGTGTTGCAAACTTTGATAATGAAGTAAGCAAATACTCCTATATGTGGAGAGATGGTGGTCAATTTTCAAAATTGGAAAAAGAAAAATAGAATTTATAATTTTTAATTAAAATTATATTTAATAATTGTAAAAAATCTTGCATTTTTAAAATATTTAATATTATTTTTTTACTTTTAAAAAAAAATTCGTAATTATAATAATTGATAAAAAAACTTATGTATTATGCCGACTTGATTTTTTTTTCAATAAATTGTGGAACTTCGTCATCTTTATCGACAACTTCTTCTTTTTTTCCTTTGATTGGTTTTTCTTGGAAAATAACCATCAAGTGAAGAGGACAGTAGCTGAATTTTTGTTTTGAATTGCTGACAGTTTTTCTTCCACAGAATTTCGCATTTGGTTGATCTGGATGCATATCGTGATCCATATATTTACAGGTATCTTCTGTTAGTTCTTCCAAAGTTAAATTTTTTGCTGGTTCAAAATTTTTTTCTATTAATAAAGACCTTAGTTTATTTTTTCGCCCTCTCCTTACAGAATTAGGAAAAATATTAGTATTTTTTTTGCTGACTATGTTACTTCTTTTGCTTATATCATTTATTTTTGCAGAAAGATTAAGTCTATGAGCTTTACCTATAACTGCATTTCTACTTACTCCTCCAATTATTTCAGCAATTTGGCTAGCAGTACTACCTTTTCCCCAAAGTTCTTTTAATTTTTTTACTTTTTCTTCTGTCCAGCTCATAATAACTATATATAGTATATATATTTGAAAATTAACAATATAGAGTACACACAATTATTGTTTAAACACAAGCTTAAATACTCTTTTTTCCACAAATTTATAAAAAAAAGTTTATGTATGTTTCTTAATGATTGAATTAGAAAAAAAATACCAGTTAAAAGTTAAAAAGTTTGGAATAATTAATTGGACAGGATTTAAAACATTACTTATCAAAGAAATAAGTCGCTTTATGATTGTATGGGCTCAAACCATACTGTCTCCACTTGTAAGTTCATTGCTTTTTCTTGCGGTATTGTCATTAGCTATTGGAGATCAAAGAGGCGACGTATTGGGCTTTCCTTTTATAAATTTTCTTGCTCCAGGACTTATTGCGATGTCGGTAATTCAGCAAGGATTTAGTCACAGCGTAAGTTCAATTATGATAGCAAAGATTCAAGGAAACATAATTGATACATTAATGGCACCATTATCACCAGGCGAAGTAACCTTGGCAGTAATATTAGCCTCGGTTGCCAGAAGCATGATAATATTAATTATTTCGGTTTTAGTGTTTTCATTAATTATTGAAATTAATTTTTACAATATTTTTTATATTTTGTTAGGTACCTTTTTAGGATCTTTTATTCTAGGCACAATGGGATTTATAACAGGTCAATATGCCTTAAAGTTTGATCATACTGCAGCTGTTACTAATTTTATAATAACCCCTGCCAGTTTTCTTTCTGGTGTCTTTTATACAACTGATAGGCTTCCAGCTTTTTTTCAGGCTATAAGTGATTGGAATCCTTTTTTTTATATTATTGATATAACAAGATATGGTTTTTTAGGAGAATCAGATGGAAATATTGTTTTTGGAATTTTTTATTTATCTATAATTTCTTTGGTATTATGGTTTTTATGTTGGTATTTATATAAAATAGGCTGGAAACTTAAAAGTTAATTTGAAAAATGAGTTCACTACTTAAAAATTATAATAGAAGAAAAATTGCTTTCAAAAAAGGTAAGGGTAGTTTTTTATATTCAACAAGTGGAAAAAAATATTTAGATTTTGTACAGGGTATAGCAGTTAATTCGTTGGGTCATGCAAATCCATATTTAATAAAAGCACTTAATAAACAATCTAAAAAAGTTTGGCATGTTTCAAATGCATTTATTATTCCTGAGGGAGAAAGACTTGCAAAAAGATTAACTCAAAAAACTTTTGCAGATTATGTAATGTTTCAAAATAGTGGAACGGAAGCAACTGAAGCGGCTATAAAAGTTGCAAAAAGATACTTTTATTCAATAGGTAAACCAAAAAAAAATAGAATTTTATGCATAAAAAATTCATTTCATGGAAGAACAATTGCCGCAATTTTTGCTAGTGGCTCCAAAAAGATGACCGAAGGTTTTGGTCCAAAGGTAGGTGGTTTTGATCATTTTGAATTCGGGAATCATCAATCATTAAAAAAAGCTATAACAAGCAAAACAGCTGCAATTATGTGTGAGTCTGTTATGGGAGAGTCAGGAATTAAAGTTATTCCAGACTGGTGTTTAAGAGAATTAAGAAAAATTTGTAATAAAAAAAAAATTTTATTAATTTTAGATGAGGTCCAATGTGGAATTGGTAGATCTGGAAATTTTTTCGCTTATGAATACTCCAATATAAAGCCTGATATAGTTCCAATAGCGAAAGGTATAGGAGGTGGTTTTCCATTAGGTGCAGTTTTAATGACTAAAAAAGTAGCTTCTGGAATGACTGTTGGCAGTCATGGCTCAACTTTTGGAGGAAATCCTTTAGCAATGAGTGCAGGAAATGCTGTTCTAGATCAAATATTTAAAAAAGGTTTTATGAAAAGCATACAAAAGAAATCTAGATATTTTATTTCTGAGTTAAAAAAGATACAAAAACAATATTTTAGTATTATTAAGGAAGTTAGAGGAGTTGGGCTGTTAATTGGACTGCAACTTTATGAAGATCAAACAAAGTTTATTAAAAAACTTCAAGAAAATAAATTACTTACTATTAGAGCTGGTGAAAACGTAATTAGAATTTTACCACCTCTTAACGTTAAAAAGGCAGAAATAGATCTTTCAATAAAAATTATCAAAAAAGTTTGCAAGGAATATAAGAATTAATGAAACATTTTATAAATCTAAAAGATATTTCAGCTTCAGACCTAAGAAAAATTATTTTAGATGCAAAAAAAAGAAAAAATAAAAGAAAAAAACTAAGCACTCTTTATCCTGATAAGGATCAGCCATTAAAGGGAAAATTATTTATTCAAATGTATGAAAAGCAAAGCTCTCGAACCAGACTAAGCTTTCATATTGCCATAAATCAATTAGGAGCAGGCTCAATAACTGTCAAAGCAAGTGAGTTGCACTTAGGAAAAGGTGGAGAAAGTTTAGCAGATACAGCAAAAATTTTATCAACCTATGGCGATGGATTTATGCTTAGAACTGATAGTGATAAAAAAATTGAAGATTTTAGTAAAAATTTAACTATCCCTATAATTAATTTATTAAGTCCAAGTTCTCATCCTTGCCAGGTACTTTCAGATGTATTTACTGTTGAAGAAATTAAAAAAAAACCAATATCTATTTTGAATATATGTTGGATCGGTGACTGTAATAATGTTCTTAATTCTTTAATAGCTGCATCAGTTAAATTTAAATTTAAATTAAATATTGGATGTCCTAAAAATTATAGACCTCCAAAGTTTGTAATGGATTGGGTTAAAAAAAATAAAAGAAAAATTAATATTTTTAATGATCCAAAAAAAGCAGTAAAAAATGCAGATGTTATATTTTCGGATAAAGTAGTTTCTCTCAATGACAAAGTTAATAAAACCAAAAAGATTGGAGATTTTAAAAATTTTAAAATTGATAAAAAATTAATGAGTCTTTCTAATAAACAAAGTGTGTTTCTGCACTGTCTACCGCGTGGAGACGAGGTTAGCGACGAAGTTTTTTTAGGAAAAAAATCTCATGTTTGGCAACAAGCTCTGAATAGAGTTCATGTTCAAAAAAGTATTTTATTATATTGTTTGGGAAAATTAAGGTAGTGGTTTTGGGTTTTCGCTATTTTCATTAAGGTAAAGCATTACTGAAGCTCTATCTTGTTCTTTTTTTAATCCAGCAAATCCCATTTTATTACCTTTGATCCATTTTGCTGGTTTTATTAAAAAACCATTCATTTCCTCCCATGTCCACTCTTTGTTATATGTGGATAATGCTTTAGAATATTTATAATCTGATATTGAACCTACAGGTCTAAACATTACATTCCAAAGTTTTGGACCAATTTTGTTTCCTCCACCTGCGTTTATTGAGTGACAAGCTGCACATTTTTTAAATACTTTTTTTCCATCTTCAACATTTCCTATAGCCAAAAGAGCAGATATATCCACTTGGCTTTCAGCGCTAGCTAGAGTTGCTGTAGTGCTACCGGCATTTATTTCTACTTTGTAACCTTTAATATCTGGTTTTTTGACATGAAAAATTATATCTGAAATTTTACTTATTCCAAAAACAAGCAAAACAGTAACTAAAATTGCTGCTATTATTTTGTTAAATTCAAACGAATCCATTTTAATTTTTTAAAAAATAAACATATAACATGATAAAATAAAAAAATACTTAAGTTTAATTTGTTATTTTGCGTCTGTTGGACGCACAGGCTAAAAAACATCAATAATGAGCAAAGTTTTAATTTTAATTCCATCAAGAATGTCGGCTCAAAGATTGCCAGGAAAACCACTTTTAAAAATCAATAATTTACCGGTTATTTCACATGTTGTTAAACGTGGACAAGAAACTCATTTAGGAGAAGTAATTGTTTGCACCGAAGATGAGGAAATTTTATTAGCAGTAAAAAAAAATGGTGGACAGGCTATTTTAACTGGAAATCACCATAAAAATGGGACTGAAAGAATAGCTGAAGCTCTACAAAAATTAAAAAAAAATGATATAGATTTTGTAATATCCCTCCAAGGTGATGAGCCAGCAATAGATCCATTAGACATAAAAAAATTATTTAATTTTATGAATGAAAATAATTATGAAATTGGTACTTTGGCATCAAAAATTAAAGACTCTTCCCAACTAGATAATAAAAATATCGTAAAAGTATTAACTAAAGAAAAATTAGAAAAAAATAATTTTGTAACTGCATTAAAATTTACAAGAGAAAACTTATCAAAAAAAGAAGATAATATTTACCATCATATTGGTGTCTACTGTTATAAAACATCAACATTAGAAAAATTTGTAAATTTAGAACAAACTCCAAATGAAGTAGAAAATAGGCTTGAGCAACTTAGAGCTATGGATAATCATATTCAAATAAATGTTGCTTTAGCAAATTCATCACCTATAGGAATTGATACTGAGGAAGATTATCTAGCATTAAAAAAAATTATGGAATATAAATCATAAAATATGAAGATTGCGTATCAAGGAATAGAAGGTAGTTATAGTGAAAGCTGTGCTAAAGAAATGTATCCAAACTGTAAAACAATTTCTTGCAAAACATTTGATGACGTTTTTAAATTAGCAAATCAGGATGAAGAAGTTAGTGCAATTATACCAGAGTCAAATAGATCAACAGGCAACATAGGAGTTGAATATTTAATTTTTAAGTATCGCTTAAATATTTATAAAGAAAAATTTTATTCTATAAACCATCATTTACTGGGTTTTCCTGGAACAAAAATTAAGGATGTAAAAAATGTTTACTCTCATGCTCAAGGCTTAAGCCAATGCTCTAATTTTATTAGAAAAAATAATTTTACAGAAAATGTTCGTGCAGATACAGCAGGAAGCGCAAAGTATATATCAGAAAATAAAATAAAAAGTGAAGCAGCTATAGCATCAAAAGAAAGTGCTAAAATTTATAATTTAGATATTTTAGCATCAGATATTCAAGATGAAAAAGAAAATATAACTAGATTTTTATTGATGGGAAAATTAGCTACACAACCAGTGTTAAAAAAGGAAAAATATATAACTTCATTTCTTTTTAAATTGAAAAGTAAACCCGCAGCTTTATATTCGGCTCTATCTGGATTCGCAATTCAAGGAGTAAATTTAACAAAATTGCAAAGTTATCCTGAAAAAAATTCATTTTCTTCTTATTTTTTTCTTTGTGATTTAGATGGCCATATAGAAGATTTAAAGGTTCAAAAATCCTTGGAAGAATTAGGATTGCATTGTGAGGATTTTCACGTATTAGGTGTTTTTATTGCAGATAAATTTAGAGATAAGTAAGACAATTTTACTTTTCTTGAAGAATAGAAAAGTTTGCTGTTATAATAAGTTTGGAGGCCATTCAGGTGAAAGTACCACGAATCCCCCAGGCTTGAAAAAGAGCAAGGGTAATGAGTATTATTCAGGTTGATTGGTCTCCTACAAAAATGAACAATAAAAAAAAAGTTTTAGCACTTAAATATAGACCGCAAACATTTGGAGATTTAATTGGCCAGGATGTTGTAGTTGATGCAATTTTAAACTCTATAAAAGTTGAAAAGTCACCAAACGCATATTTGTTTACAGGAATTAGGGGAATTGGCAAAACAACAATTGCAAGAATAGTTGCCAAAGCTCATAATTGTAAGAATGGTATAGAAAATATTTGTAATGAAAAAATGTGTGAGCATTGCGAAGGTATTACTAACTCAAATCATATTGATGTTCTCGAAATGGACGCAGCTAGCAAAACAGGGGTAGACGATGTTAGAGATTTAATTGAATTTTCGAGATATGGCCCAACTTCTGCAAAATATAAAATATTTATCGTTGACGAGGTTCATCAAATGTCAAAAGCAGCATTTAACGCACTACTTAAAACATTAGAAGAACCGCCAAGTTATCTTAAATTTATATTTGCAACAACTGAAATTAAAAAATTACCTATTACTGTAGTTTCAAGATGTCAAAGATTTGATTTGTCTAGAATTAAATCTAATGAACTTTTTAATTATATAAAAAAAATTTGTGAAAAAGAAAATGGAAAAGTTTCAGACGACTCTTTAAAACTCATTGTTAAAATTTCTGAGGGATCGGTCAGAGATGCTCTTTCACTTTTGGACAGAGCAATTGTAAGTTTGGATGATGGCACAGAACTTGATTTAATAAATGCTCAAAAAATATTTGGATATTTTGACAAATCAAACTTAATAAAATTATTTAATTACATATTTTTAGGCGATGAGAAAAAAGTAATAGAAATTTATAGATCTATGTATGACCAAGGTATTGAACCAAAGATATTTTTAAACGATTTTTTAGAAGTATTATATTACTTTAAAAATATATCTAATTTAAAGATTGATGGAACAAATTTTAATTTAAATGATATTGAATTTAAAACAATTAAAGAATTGGCAGATTCTGTAAACAATGAGTTAATCCTATTATTTTGGCAATTTACAATTAAAACTTTAGAGGAAATTGAAATAGTTTCTGATCAACATATTGCAATCGAAATGTTTTTAATAAGACTTATGCATTTAAAGGGAATATCAAATTTAAATAGATTGGATAATAATATAGAAACTTCAGAAAATAATTTTGAAAAAATTTTAGAAAATAAAAATGACTCAGAAAGAAAAATTGAAAATGATTTAGCTAATATTAAAAATGAAACTATTGGTCAAATAAAAAATATTGTCCAAGAAAAAAATCAAAACGAGAATGAAACTATTAACAACAATAAAAATGATAAATTAGAAATTAAAACTTTTGAAGATTTAATAAAATTTTGTTCTACAAAAAAAGAAATTAAATTAAAATATGAGCTTGAAACAAATGTTAATCTAGTAAGTTTTGAAAATAGAAGAATAGAAATTTCTTTTAATGAAAGATTGGATAAAGATTTTATAAAAGATTTATCTTCAAAACTTCATGAATGGACTAAAGATAGATGGATTATTTCCTTATCAAAAGAAAATGGCATGCTTTCAAAAAAACAAAAAGAAATATTTTTAAAAGACCAGTTAATAGAAAAAATTAAAAACGAAGAAATTTATAAGAAAGTTTTAGAGAACTTTCCAGATGCTGAACTTGTAGATATAGAAACAGACTTGGAAAAATCATGACCGATTTTGGTAATATTTTAAATAAAGCTAAGGAATTAGAGGCCAAAATGAAGGAAAGCCAGGAAAGAATAAAAAATATAAAGGTTGTAGGTGTTTCTGGGGCTGACTCAGTAAAAGTTACATTAAATGGAGATGGAGAAATGATAAATCTAGAAATTTCTCCTGAAATTCTTAAAGAAGAGAAGTCAATAATTGAAGATCTTATAGTGGCTGCACATAATAATGCTAAATCTCAATTAAAAGATAAAACTTCTGAAGAAATTTCTAAAGCTACCGGAGGTATAGGTATACCTGGATTTAAATGGCCGATTTAATTTCATGCAAAATATAAACGAAATAGATAAATTGGTTAAACTAATTTCAAAACTACCTGGTCTTGGACCAAAGTCAGCTAAAAGAATAGTGTTAAAATTAATAAATTCCAGGGACGATCTCATGAAGCCAATAGCTAACAGTCTTGGAGAAGTGTATAAAAATGTTTCAAGATGCAAAACATGTGGTTCATTAAAATCAAATTTAGTTTCTTGTAATAATTGTGATACTAAAAATAATAAATCTAACAAAATATGTGTAGTGGAGAATATCGCTGATCAATGGAGCATAGAAAGTTCAAATATTTTTCAAGGATATTTTCATATTTTAGGTGGAACCCTTTCTTCATCTGTAAACGAACGTAAAGAAGATCTTTTAATTCCTTCTTTAGTTGAAAGAGTAAAAAGAGACTCAATCGAAGAAGTTATAATTGCTACAAGCGCAACGGTAGAGGGTCAAACAACTGCTCACTACATAAAAGATAGTCTTAAACAGACCAAAGTAAAAGTTTCTAAATTAGCACAGGGCCTACCAGTTGGCGGGGAAATAGAAAGTTTGGATGATGGAACTTTATTTTCAGCATTTAAAAATAGAAAATGGATAGAAAATAATTCAGATTAATTTTTTTTTAAAAGTCTATTAAGATGAAGAATTGGTTCAGTATAACCAGATGGTTGTACTCTTCCATGAAACACTAATTCACAAGCTGCTTTAAATGCTATTGATTTATCAAAATTACCTGACATAGGTTGATAAGGCGCTTGTCCTTTCATGCTTGGATCTTTTAAATTTTGATTATCTACAATTTTTGCCATTTTTTTCATAATTTCCAAAACTTGTTTTTTGCTACATACGCCATGATACAACCAATTAGCAATGTGTTGACTGCTTATTCTACAAGTAGCTCTATCTTCCATTAATCCAACTCCATTAATATCCGGAACTTTTGAACATCCAACAGACTGGTCTATCCATCTAACTACATATCCTAAAATTCCTTGTGCATTATTTTTTAGCTCTTCGTTAATTTCTTCCATTGACCAATTAGGTCTATCTGCAAAAGGAATAGTTAAAAGATCAGAAAGTTTTGCAGTTTTTCTTTTTGATAATTCTTTTTGTTTAGAAAATACATTAATTTGGTGATAATGAAGAGCATGTAATGCTGCAGCAGTAGGACTAGGCACCCAAGCACAATTTGCTCCTGCTTTAAGATGAACAATTTTTTGTTCCATCATATTAGACATTAAATCTGGCATAGCCCACATACCTTTTCCTATTTGAGCTTTTCCTGAAAAACCACATGAAAGTCCAATGTCAACATTGTTATTCTCATATGCAGAAATCCATTTTGATGATTTCATTTTTGCTTTCATGATCATTGGGCCTACTTCCATCGAAGTATGCATTTCGTCCCCAGTCCTGTCTAAAAAACCAGTATTTATAAAAAAAACTCTATTTTTTAATGCTCTAATACACTCTTTTAAATTTATAGAAGTTCTTCTTTCCTCGTCCATTATACCAATAAGAATTTGATTTTTTTTTAAATTTAAAACTTTTTCTACTTTTTTAAAAATTAAGTCAGTAAATTTACACTCCTCTGGCCCATGCATTTTAGGTTTAACTATATATATAGAGTTTGTTTTAGAATTACCCTTTTTTTTAAAATCATGAAGGCAAGCAGCAGATGTAATAAATGCATCTAAAATACCTTCTGGACATTCGGAGCCATCTTTTAAAAGAATTGCCGGATTAGTCATTAGATGGCCGACATTTCTATTCAATAGCAAAGATCTGCCATGTAATTTAAATTTTTTTCCTTTAGGAGATATGTAATTTCTATCAAAATTTAATTTTCTAAAATTTTTTTTTCCTTTTTTATGAAATTCTACTTTTAAATTACCCTTCATTAA
Source organism: uncultured Pelagibacteraceae bacterium (assembly GCA_902551735.1). Taxonomy (GTDB): domain Bacteria; phylum Pseudomonadota; class Alphaproteobacteria; order Pelagibacterales; family Pelagibacteraceae; genus Pelagibacter. The sequence goes on from CACDEK010000002.1 coordinate 26,975, forward strand.
GCCTAGCCAGTTTTTATATCCTAGAACTTTATCTTCTGCATCTACAGCAGCCACACTATCCTCATGATCGCAAATAGTGGTAATTGCAGACTCTAAAATAATATCATGTATTTTAATTTTGTCTTGGTTGCCATCTGGATTGTTAATTTCCATATCTCCACCCTGATCAAACAAAATATCTATATGAAGATTATTATTTATGAATAAAAGTGAAGAAAGTTTATTTGTTTCTTTATTATATCCCACAAACTGATTGGGATATTTTAGTTTTAAATTTAACTTATTATTTTTAACTTCTGGGATTTTTTCTAAATCCTTCCAACTTGAATTTTTTAAAGGTATATATTTATCCAATATGTTTCGAGAATATTCTATTACTTTTTTTCCTCTTATTGGATTATAAGTTTTTCCTTTTAAAGCACCTTGAGTTTCTGGAATAACATCTGTTCCATATAAACTATCATATAAACTTATCCATCTTGCATTCGCTGCATTTAATATAAACCTTGCATTAGAAATGGGGCAGACTAGTTGTGGGCCACAAATATTTGATATTTCTTTGTCAACATTTCTTGTTAAAATTTTAAAATTTGGACCATACTTTTTTAAATAACCAATCTTTTTTAAAAATTCAGTATATTTTTTGATATTAATTTTTTCACCTTTTCTTGTTTTATGCCAATCATCTATTTTTTTTTGAAGTCTTTCTCTTATTTCTAATAATTCTTTATTTTTAACTGATAGTTCATGGACAGACTTGTCAAATCCATACCAAAATTTTTCTTTTTTAATTTTTGTTCCAGGTAGTAATTCTTTGTTAACAAAATTTAACAATGACTCTGCTATAGATAAATTTTTGATTTTTATATATTTTTCTATCATATTAACCCTAAGCCCCATCTGTCTTTTTACCTGAGAGATTTACCCCTTCGGTGAGATCTAGTCTTCTTTCCAGAGTTAACATGTTTAAGGTCCTTTTGCCTGAGAGTTTCCGGGGTGGTTGCTCCTTCGGCGCTACAAAAATGCAGTCTCTCCCTTAAAAATATACTATATAATATTACTTAAATTATAAATAATCTAATAAATATTTGAACATTTTGTAGCCTTTTTTTGCTATTAATTAGTAAATGTTTTTATTTAAAAATGAAAAATTATTTAAATTTTGAAAATGAGATTAAAAATCTTGAAGTAGAGTTAGATAAGTTAAAGGACCCTTACAACCAAGAAGGTTTATCAGAGGTAAATACTGAAAAAATATCTGAACTCCAAATAGAAATTGATAAAAAATTGCGTGAAGTATATTCAAATCTAGACTCTTGGCAAAAAACTCAAGTGGCAAGACATGAAAATAGACCTAAATCAAAATTCTTTATTGAAAATTTATTTGAAGAATTTATTCCATTAGCGGGCGATCGTTTTTATGGAGAAGATAAATCTGTTTTAACAGGATTTGCAAAATTTAATCAAACTTCAGTTTTGGTTATTGGGCAAGAAAAAGGAGATGATTTAGATACTAGAATTGAAAGAAATTTTGGAATGATGAGACCTGAAGGTTATAGAAAAACTATTCGTCTAATGAAGTTATCTGACAAATTTAATATTCCTATTATTTTATTTATAGATACTCCAGGAGCTTATCCTGGTGTTGGCGCAGAGGAAAGAGGCCAAGCAGAAGCTATAGCAAAATCCATTGAATGTTGTATGGAATTAAAAGTTCCTACTATATCAATTATTATTGGAGAGGGAGGTTCTGGTGGTGCAATTGCACTTGCATCTTCGAATAAAGTTTTAATGTTGGAAAATGCAATTTACTCAGTCATATCTCCTGAAGGCTGTGCCACAATACTTTGGCGAGATCCTACAAAAACACTAGAGGCAGCGGAAGCCATGAAACTTTCTTCAAATGATCTTTTAAAACTTGGAGTTATAGATGAAATAATCTTTGAGCCAATAGGTGGTGCCCATAGAGATAAAGATTTATGTCTTAATAATGTAAAAAAATCAATTCAAAAAAATTTAAATGAAATGAAAAAAATGAATAGAGAAGAAATTTTTTTTCAAAGAAAAAATAAATTTTTGTCTATTGGTAGAAGCAAAGGTTTTTCAACTAATTTAGAAACAGATAAAAATTTAGTAATGAAACAAAGTTTTTTAGAAAAGATTTTATTAGAAATTAAAAAAACCAAGTTAAAAGCAATAATTGGTATTACAATTATAATTTTAGGAATAATTTATTTTTTCTTATAAACGACCATGGCAGAATTTGAATTTTTTTTTTGAACCACAATAACAAGGTTCATTTCTTCCCATTTTTTTTTTAGGTATAATTTTCTTTTCATGACTATCTTCACTTTCCGTAGAGCTTTGAACAATGCTGAGATTAATTAATATTGTTACTAAATCTGTTTTTAATTTTATCAATAAATTTTCAAATAAATTGAATGCTTCTTTTTTATATTCTACTAGCGGGTCTCTTTGTCCATAAGATCTTAAACCTATTACTTGTCTAAGTTGCTCCAAATATTGGATATGTGATTTCCAGCTCATATCTACAGTTTGTAGAAAGATTCTTTTTTCAATTTCTTCTGCGCTTTCTTTTCCTAGCAATTTTATTCTTTCATTTCTTCTTTCTTGAAATTTATTAATTATTTTTGACTTAAATTCTTTTTCATCAAGTTTAATTAATTCAATTATTTCATTATCGTTAAAACTTTTTCCAAAAATAGATATCAATTTTTTATTTAATTCGTTACTTTTTGGATTATTTAAATAATCTTTCTTTTCTTTGGTAAGATTTTCAATAATATCTTTTAAGAAATTGTCTGAGTAATTAAATATTTCACTATTATTCATGACATTGTTTCTTTCACTAAAAATAACTTGTCTTTGGTCTGATAAAACGTTGTCAAATTTTAAAAGTGTTTTTCTAATATCAAAGTTTCTAGCTTCTACTTTTTGTTGTGCTCTTTCCAAAGCTTTATTAATCCAAGGATGATCAATGCTTTCTCCATCTTTTAGCCCAAGTTTTTCTAACATATTGCTCATAGATTCTGATCCAAATATTCTCATTAAATCATCTTCAAGGCTTACATAAAAAACTGAATTTCCTTCATCTCCCTGTCTTCCCGATCTTCCTCTTGCTTGGTTATCTACCCTTCTAGATTCCATTCTTTCTGTACCTATTACAAACAAACCTCCCAAGGATTTGATTTTTTTTTTTTCATTTTCAAGTTCATCTTTATCTGTACTTCCTTTTTTGCCTCCAAGTTGTATATCAACTCCTCTTCCAGATATGCTTGTTGTAATAATTACAGATTTAACTTTTCCAGCGTTAGCTATAATTTCAGCTTCTTTTTCATGGTTCTTTGCGTTTAGCACAGTATGTTTAATTCCTTTAGCTTTAAGAAGTTTAGAATAATGTTCTGATTTGTTAATACTTGATGTAAAAATGAGTAATGGTTGACCTTTTTGATAAGACTCTGAAATTTTTGATACTATGGCTATATTTTTTTCGGCCTCTGTTCTAAAAATTTGATCATTCCAATCTTTTCTTATCATTTTTTTATTTGTTGGAATAATGATTATAGAAAGATTATATATTTCAAAGAATTCTTGAGCTTCTGTTGCAGCAGTCCCTGTACATCCTGAAATTTTTTTATACAATTTAAAGTAATTTTGATAAGTTGTAGATGCTAAAGTTTGATTTTCTTGCTGAACTTTAATTTTTTCTTTTGCTTCAAGTGCTTGATGTAGGCCATCTCCATAACGTCTTCCTTCTAAAATTCTTCCTGTAAGTTCGTCGATTATTTTTAAAATTCCATCCTGCACTATATAATCTTTGCCTTTTACAAAAAGATGATTGGCCCTTAAGGATTGAGTTACATGATGAACCAATTCTAAATTTTTTGGATCATAAAAATTGTTATTTTTTAATACACCTGCTGAAGAAAATATTCTTTCGACACTATCGATACCTTTGTTTGTTAGAAGAACATTTTTATCTTTTTCATCAACTTCATAATCTTCTTTAGAAAGTTGGTTAATTAATTTATCAATTGCCAAATATTGATCTGTTTTATCTTGTACGGCACCAGATATAACCAGTGGAGTTCTAGCTTCATCAATTAAGCATGAGTCAATTTCATCTACAATAGCAAAATTAAGTTTTCCTTGAACAATTTGACTTCTAGAAAATTTCATATTATCTCTTAGATAATCAAAACCGAGCTCACTATTTGTTGCATAAGTAATATCAAAACTATAATTTTTCTTTCTTTCTTCGTCATCTTGGTCGTTATTGATGTACCCTGATTTCATACCCAGAAAATTATAAATTTTACCCATATTTAAAGAATCTCTTTTTGCTAGATAGTCATTTACTGTTACTATATGCACACCTTCTTCGCTGAGTGCATTAAGATAGGCCGTTAATACAATTGTTAAAGTTTTACCTTCGCCTGTTTTCATTTCCGCTATTTTGCCTTCATGAAGAACTATGCTCCCGATAATTTGGACATCATAAGGTCTTTCATTTATAGTTCTTTTCGCAGCCTCCCTAGCACATGCAAAAACTTCAGGAAGTAAATTATCTAAAGTTTCACCTTTTTTTAGTCTTTCTTTGAACTCATTTGTTTTAAGTGGAAAGTTTTCATCTTTAAGATCAGAAAAATTGGGTTCTAATTTGTTAATTTTTGTAACAATTTTTCCTATTCTATCAAGCTCCTTTTGGTTGTTAGACTTTATAAATTTTGATAAAAGATTTAAGGGATTGAGCATTATACTTTTTCTTATATATATTAATTAAATTATACTTGTAATATAGTTATTAAATATTTTTTTTAAATACTATGGCAATTAACTTTAAAAACTTTCTTTTATCACAAAGTAAAAAGTCAAAAATTGGCGACTTTCAAGACCTTGAACATGTAGATGGGGTAGCAATTTCCGTATTATCTGCAAATCTCTATAAAGATCCCAGAGATGATTTGGTGTTGTTTTATTTTAGAGATGGTGCAAATTATGCCTCAGTTTATACACAAAACAAAATTATATCTGAAAATTTAAAGTGGAATTTGTCCTTAAATACTTCAACAATAAAAGCTTTGTTAGTAAATACAAAAAATGCAAATGTATTTACCGGAAAACTTGGCTATAGAGGTGTTGTTCAAATTGCTGAAGAATTGTCAAAAGGACTTACAAAAAAAATGGTAGAAGACGAAGAGACAAAAAATTCTGTTGCTTCTAAAGAAGTATTATTTGGTTCAACAGGAGTGATTGGAGAAAAATTTCCTACAGAAAAAATAAAAAATTCTATACCAGAATTAATTAAAAAAATTAAATATACGCAGAATAAGTATTTATGGATCAAAGCTGCACTTGGAATAATGACAACTGATCTTGTGCCAAAGCTGGCTATGGAAGAGTGTAAGATTGGAAATTCAGAAGTTAAAATATATGGCATAGCAAAGGGAAGCGGTATGATTTTTCCTAATATGGCAACAACCTTGGGATATATTTTTACTGATGCAAATCTTACTTCAGGAATTTTGAAAAAGTTACTAAAAAAAAATATAGAAACAACTTTTAATGCAATAACATGTGATGGAGATACAAGTACTAACGATATGGTTTCTTTTTTTGCTACCAAAAAAGCAAAACACCCAAAAATAAAAGGTATAAACGATGAAAAACTTCATCAATTTGATAAAAGTTTACATTCAGTTCTATTAAATTTAGCTAAAAGAGTAGCTGCCGATGGGGAGGGCGCATCTAAGTTTGTTTCAGTTAATGTGATGAATTCTAAAACTTTTTTAGAAGCAAAAAGAATAGCATTTTCTATTGCAAATTCTCCATTAGTTAAAACAGCTTTAGCTGGCGAAGATCCGAATTGGGGAAGGGTTTTAATGGCAATAGGAAAAGCAAATGTAAATTTAAATTTAGAAAAACTGTCAATAAATTTTGGAAATATTAAAATTATTGAAAAAGGACAGTTGTATTCAAATTACCAAGAAATTGAAGTTGCCGAATATATGCGAGGAGAAAAAATAGATATAAATATAAATTTAAATATTGGAAATAAAAATTTTACTGCTTACACAATGGATTTTACAAAAAAATATATTGAAATTAATGCAGATTATAGAAATTAAACTTTTATTGAATAACTAAAATAAATAACTAATTTTATATTATGATTAAGTATAAATTAATTTGTAAAAAATGCCAAACTTCATTTGATAGTTGGTTTTCATCATCTAAAGAATATGAGAAGTTAAAAAAATTTAAACATTTAAATTGTCACAATTGTAATTCTCTTAATGTAGAAAAAACATTAATGGCACCAAGTGTTGTTAATTCTAAAAATCGGATGATATCGGTATCAAAAGATAAAAAATCCCAAAAAATAAAGCGCAAGATTAAAAAATATCAAAAATTTATTAAAAAGAATTTTAATTATGTTGGAGATAATTTTGCTCATGAAGCTAGATTAATTCATTATAATAATAATGATAAAAAATCTAAAGGAATCTATGGAAATGCATCCTCTAAAGAAATTTCAGAACTTAAAGAAGAGGGAATCGATACCGAAGTAATGCCTTGGTTTAAAGATAACGAAAATTAATTTTTTTTAAATTTAGCTATATAATTTATAGATTTATCATTGCTTAATTCCCATTTGTCAAAAAAAGGATTAAATTTCAGTCCATTAAGATTTATCAAGTTTAATTTTGATTCTTTTGCAATTCTAATCAAATTTTGTGGTTCAACAAATTTCTCCCAATCATGAGTTCCAATAGGTAGCCATTTTAATATATATTCGGCACCAACTATTGCAAATAAATAAGATTTTAATGTTTTATTTAAAGTTGCAATAAACATTAATCCATTTTTTTTTAAAAATTTTGAACTTTGATTAATAAAAAAATCTATATCATCAACATGTTCAACTATTTCTAAAATAAGTATAACATCAAATTTTTTTTTAATTTTTAATTTTTCTGGGGATGAACATATATATTTAATTTTTAATTTATTTTTTTTTGAATATGATTTTGCTACTTGAATATTTTTTAAAGATGCATCAATTCCAACTACATTTGCACCTAATTTTTTAATTGGAACAGAAATTAAACCCCCTCCACAACCAATATCTAATATATTTATATTTTTTAGTGGGAGCTTCTTAGATTTAATATTAAAATAATTTATAATACTTTCTTTTATATATTTAATTCTTATAGGGTTAAATTTGTGTAGTGGCTTAAAACTACCTTCGGGGTCCCACCATTCGGCCGCCAATTTGTTAAATTTTTTAATTTCTGTTTTGTTTACTGTTCTCATTTTTTATATTCAGGTATTGACATTACAATTAAGATGTATTTTATCAATACAATTTAATTATTTAAAAAAATATTTATCAATGAAAATTGTCGTTTTAAAATTTGGAGGTACTTCAGTAGGTACTATAAAAAGAATAAAAAAAGTATCTAATATAATAGTTAGTTATGTTAAAAAAGGATTTAAAGTCATCGTTGTTTCATCTGCGATGAGCGGTTCAACAAATGATTTGATAAAAAAATCAAAAAATATTAGTAAAAATTTTAATTCTTCAGAATATGATGTGCTTGTTTCTTCTGGAGAGCAGATATCATGTGCTTTAATAGCTGGAAGGCTCAATCATATTGGATACAAGTCTCAATCTTGGATGAGCTGGCAAGTTCCAATATTTGCTGAAGGAGATCATAAAACTTCTAGAATCAGCAAAATAAACAAAAATAAAATAACTGATTATTTAAAATCTGGAGGAATTCCAGTTATTACAGGTTTTCAAGGTTTAAATAATAATAACAGAATTACAACTCTTGGAAGAGGAGGTTCCGACGCATCAGCAATTATGTTTGCAAAATTTTTTAAGGCAAAAAAATGTATAATCTTTACTGATGTAGAGGGTGTTTATACAACAGACCCAAATAAAATAAAAAATGCAAAAAAAATAAGAATTATATCTTATGAAGAAATGTTAGAAATGGCTTCATTAGGAGCGAAAGTTATGCAGCCACATTCCATACAAGATGCTAGATTGAACAGGATTAAAATTGACGTAAAATCCTCTTTTGTTAATAGACCAGGAACTATAATTACAAAAAGAAAAAATATAAATAGAAAAAGAACAATTACTGGATTAACATCTACAAAAAATGATGCAAAAGTTACTCTTGTAGGTGTTAAAGATAAACCAGGTGTGGCAGCATCCGTATTTAAACCTCTTTCTCAAAATTATGTTAATGTAGATATGGTTGTGCAGACATCTTCAAGCACCAATCGAGAAACTGATATAACTTTTACTATAAAATCTGAGGAATTACCAAAAACTGTTAAATTAATAAAGCAAAATACAAAAATTAAATACAGAGATTTATTAATAAATAAAAATGTATCAAAAGTATCAATTATTGGCGTTGGAATGATAACTACTCCTGGTGTAACATATAGAATGTTTAAAACATTAGCGGATAATGGAATTAATATTTTAGTTATATCTACTTCAGAAATAAAAATATCTGTTTTAATAAGTAAAAAAAATATAAAAAAAGCATTATCTGCTCTTCATAAAGAGTTTAAATTAAATAGTTAATAAAATGAGTCTAAGACCATTTAGAGATATTCATAGAAAAAAAACAAAAGTAATAAATGTTGGTAGCGTAAAAATTGGAGGTGATAATCCAATTTCAGTTCAGTCTATGACAAACACACTTACTACAGATGCAAAATCTACGATTAAACAAATTAACGAAATAGCAAAAGAAGGAGCCGATTTAGTCAGGGTATCATGTCCAGATGAAGACTCTACTGCAGCATTAAATGAAATAGTAAAACATTCTAGCGTACCAATAATTGCAGATATTCATTTTCACTATAAAAGAGCTTTGGAAGCTGCGGATAATGGAGCTAAATGTTTAAGAATAAATCCAGGAAATATAGGAGATAAAAAAAAAATTAAAGAAGTCATTTCATCAGCAAAAAATAATGACTGTTCTATAAGAATTGGTGTCAATGCAGGTTCTTTAGAAAAAGATATTTTAGAAAAATATAGGGAGCCCTGTCCCGAAGCGTTGGTCGAAAGTGCTTTGAGGAACATTAAAATTATAGAGGATGAAGATTTTTTTAATTTTAAAGTTAGCGTTAAATCCTCAGATGTTTTTCTATCAATAGGTGCATATAGACAACTTTCTAAAGTTACTGACTATCCCTTACATCTAGGAATAACAGAAGCAGGCTCATACTTACCTGGTAGTATTAAGTCTTCTATTGGATTAGGAAATTTGTTATTAGATGGTATTGGAGATACTATTAGGGTTTCTTTATCGGATGATCCTGTTAAAGAAATAAAAATAGGCAATGAGATATTAAAATCACTAAACCTTAGAAATAGAGGAGTGAAAATCATATCATGTCCTTCATGCGCAAGGCAGGCTTTTCAAGTTATTGATACAGTAAAAATTTTAGAAGATAAGCTTTCTCATATCAAAACCCCTATTACCCTATCCATTATCGGATGCGTTGTTAATGGTCCAGGTGAGGCAGCATTTACAGATATTGGTGTAACAGGCGGTGGTAGAGGAAGCAATATGCTTTATTTAAAAGGGGTTCAAACAGAAAAACTTTCTAATAGCGATATTGTTTCAAAAATTGTCGAATTAGTGGAAAAAAAGGCAGAAGAAATACAAAATAAAATTTAATGATACCAATAAATAAAGTCCGAGATTTAATCTCAAGACATTCATTGTTAGAAAAAGAACTTTCGGCGGGAGAAATAAACAAAAAAAATTTTGCAGAAAAATCAAAAGAATACTCAGATCTTAATGATGTTGTAAAAGAAGCAAAAGAATACTGCTGTTATGAAAATGAAAAAAAAGAATTAGAAAAAATAATCAGTGACAGCAATAGTGATAAAGAAATTATCGAATTAGCTCAATCCGAGTTAAATAATTTAGTAAAAAAAAATGAAATAAACGAAAAAAAATAAAATTATTTTTATTACCAAAAGATGAGGCAGACTCTAAAAATGCAATTATTGAAATTAGGGCAGGAACAGGAGGACTCGAGGCAAGTCTTTTTGCATCTGATTTATTTAAAATGTATGAAAAAGTAAGTAATTCTAAAAAATGGATATTAGAAATAATTAGTATTTCAAAAAGTGATGCTGGAGGCCTCAAAGAAGTGATAGCATCTGTAAAAGGAAGAAATATATATTCATCTCTTAAATATGAGAGTGGTGTCCATAGAGTTCAAAGAGTGCCAGACACAGAGACTCAAGGAAGAGTACATACCTCTGCGGCAACAGTCGCTGTTCTTCCTGAAGCTGAAGAGGTTGACGTAAAAATTGAAGACAAAGATTTAAGAATTGATGTATTTCGAAGTAGTGGCCCCGGAGGTCAAAGTGTTAACACAACTGATTCTGCGGTAAGAATTACTCATATTCCAACAGGGATTGTTGTAAGTCAGCAGGATGAAAAGTCGCAAATACGTAATAAAGAAAAAGGATTAAAAATATTAAGATCAAGAATATACGAATTGGAAAGAAAAAAAATAGATCAAGCTAGATCAAAAGATAGAAAAAGTAAAATTGGAACAGGGGACAGGTCGGAGAGAATACGTACTTATAATTGGCCACAAAATAGAATTACGGATCATCGAATAAATTTAACTATAAATAAGTTAGCAGAATTTATGGAGGGCGAAATATTTGATGAAATGATAGAAAATTTAAGTTTACAGGCACAAGAAGAAAAACTTAAAAATTTAAATTAATATGAACTATAATACCGTTCTTAATCATGCTTCAAATTTACTAGAAAGTTTTAAGATTAAAAATCCCAGACTGGATAGTGAATTATTACTTTGTGACTCATTAAAAACTTCTCGAGAAAATTTACTATTAAATTTAAATAAAAAAATTAAGTTAAAAGAATATAATAAATTTTTAAATTTACTTGATCAAAGAAAAAAGAAAAAACCAATAGCATACATTATAGGTTTTAAGGAATTTTGGAAAAGTAAATTTATAATTAATGACTCAGTTTTAATTCCAAGACCAGAGACCGAGATTATTGTAGAAGAGTCATTAAATTATTTAAATAATAATAAATCAAAAAAGATACTTGATATTGGAACTGGATCAGGGTGTATAATAATATCTATCTTAAAAGAGAGTATAAAATCTAATGGAGTAGCTTTAGATATTTCAAAAAATGCTATAAAAATCGCAAAAATCAATGCAAAATTACAACAGGTAGATAATAGAATTAAATTTATTAACTCAAATATTGACAAATATAATTACGACAAATATGATTTAATTGTATCTAATCCTCCATATATTAAAAAAATTAGAATTAGCAGATTAGAAGAGGATGTAAAAGATTTTGAGCCCAATATAGCATTAGATGGAGGTTATAGTGGTTATTCAGAGTTAAAAAAAGTGATATTAAGTAGCTCAAATTTATTAAAAAAAAATGGTAAATTAATATTTGAAATTGGAAATGATCAAATTCATAATCTAACAGGCAAATTGGTTAAAAATGGTTTTTACATTAACAAAATTTCTAAAGATTTATCTAAAAAAGCAAGGTGTGTTGTTGCAACAAAATACTAATTTATGAACAGTTTTAAAAATCATTCAAAGAGAAATAGATATAGACAAAATGGAGATAGACATTTTAAGAAAAGAAATGGAGAATTACATAAGTTTAAGTCTGACTACTCCTCTAATATAAATTTTCAAAGAAAATCTCCAGGTAGGAATAATCACAATGCATCTAAATTGGTAGAAAAATATAATGATTTAGCTAGAGAGGCATTATCTAAAGGAGATAAAATTTTATCAGAAAACTATTTTCAGCATGCAGATCATTTCGCAAGAATTTTGTCACAAAAAGAAAATTACAAATTACTAAAAAATAAAGAAGAAAATAATAGCAGTCAAATCTCAGAAAGTGTCAAACTAACTTCTAATGATCAGGAAGGCCAGGAAAAGAAAATTCTTGAGAGTTAGTTTTGATTATAAATTATTTCAGATTTTAAAACATTCAATTTAATTTTTGCTACTTCAAATAGTTTTCTATTTTTCCCTTTCAATTTTTTTCCAGATGGTAATTTTAATGATTGAGAATTTATTTTTTTTCCATTTCTTATAACTTCATAATGAAGATGAGGTCCTGTTGACATCCCGGTTGAACCCACATAACCAATAATTGTTCCTTGCTTAACTCTTTTTCCTTCTTTGATTCCAGAAGCAAATTTAGACAGGTGCGCA
>CACDEK010000003.1 GCA_902551735.1 uncultured Pelagibacteraceae bacterium
GTGTATACATTTTGCCTAATACCTGCTTAACATTTGTACCAATATAGCTTTGTATTACAAATCCAATTCTTCTATCTCTACTTTTATTTAAACCTGATCCATGGACAACTGCTGGGTGATGTAGAGACATTTGACCAGCTTCTAAAATAACCGGCTTTGTTTCATCGATAGGAACATTTTCGATAGTCTGGCCTCTGGTTAATAGATTATTTTCATCAAATTTTTGATTATGTTTCTTAAGATTATTTTTATGAGATCCTGACCACATTCTCATACAACCATTTTCTTCATTAGAATCGGTTACTGCGATCCATGCAGTTACCCAATTATATGGTTCTAAACCAATATATTTTGCATCTTGATGAAAACTTACAAATCCTTTTTCATTACCATTTTTAATAAATAGAGTTGTTCCGCAAGCTAAAATATTTTTTCCTATTATGCTTTCTACCGCATCTAAAACTTTTGAGTTATGAACAACTTTATCAAATACAGGAGAAATTAAATGAACATAATTTCTACCAATTCCATCTAGCTCGTTTGGCCAATTACTTTCAATGTTCTCTATCTCTTTTCTTATTTCGTAAGCTTGTTCTTTTGAAAGAACATCTATCGGACTAACGAAACCTTCTTTGTTATATTTTTTTATTTGATGTGATGATAAGTTGAACACTATTGATAATTATATTTTTTCTCAAGATATTTTATTAAGCTATGAACAATAAAAGTCATAAATAAGTAAATACCGCCCGCTACAACAAATACTTCTATAGGTTTAAAAGTTGTAGAAATAATATATTTTGCAACTCCAGTAAGATCCATTAATGTAACTGTGCTTGCCAAAGAAGTTCCTTTGAGCATTAATATTATTTCATTACCATAAGCTGGTAATGATTGCCTGATAGCTATCGGTATTTGAATTTTATAAAAAATAATTTTATTTGAAATACCCAAACTTTTTCCAGCTTCTATAAAACCTGGTTTTATTGTTTGAAATGCTGATCTCAAGATTTCAGACGTGTAGGCACCTGTATTTAATGCAAATGCAATAATTGCACACCAATAAGGTTCTTTTAATATAACCCATAATGCTGTTGATCTTAAATATTCTATCTGGCCTAATCCAAAATAAATAATGAATATTTGCACTAATAGTGGTGTCCCTCTAAATATATAAGAATAACCATAAGCAAATTTGTTTATAATTGGGTTTTTATTCATTCTTAAAATCGCAAATAAAAGTCCAATAAATAATCCAAAAAATAGTGATGCTGATAATAATTTTAAAGTAATAACAGTAGCATTAAGCAACTTTGGAAAACTAGTAATCATTAATTCAAAATCCATCAATAGCCTCTACTATATTTAACTTCTAACCTGTTTATTAACTTCATACTAAGATATGTTAGCAGCAAATATAAAACTGCTGCAAATGAGTAAAAAAATAAAGGATCTCTTGTTGATCCTGCCGCTATATAAGATTGTCTCATTATTTCTACTAATCCCGTAACAGAAATAAGAGATGTATCTTTTAAAGTTATTTGCCAAACATTGCTCAAATTTGGAATTGCCAGTCTTAACATTTGTGGCAAAATAACTTTATAAAATTGTATATGCTTTTTTATTCCTAAAACTTTTGAGGCTTCAAATTGACCTTTGTCTATTGATTGAATTGCACCTCTAAATACTTCTGTAGAATAAGCTCCTGATATAATTCCAATTGCAAATGAACCTGTGATAAAAGCATTGATTTCAATATATTCAAAATATCCAAACATAGATGCCACAAACATGATTGCTCCACTTCCTCCAAAGAAAAATAAATAAATCACAAGAAGTTCTGGAACACCTCTAATTACAGTTGTATAAAAATTTCCAATTAAATTAAGTGTTTTATATTTAGATAATTTTAACGGTGTAAAAATTAGTGCAAAAAGAAAACCAATTATCATTGCTGTAACAGATACAGCTAAGGTCATTAGGGTTGCATAAAAAAGCTCATCACCCCAACCAGTTTTTCCAAATGCTAGAAGTTCCATACAGATTGGCGACTATATATTATAGTCGCCAAATCTAAAATTAATTACATAGAAGCGTCAAAGCCGAACCATTTAATAGCAATTCTACTAATTTCTCCATTTTTTCTTGCTTTATCAATGGCTTTGTTAAATTTCGCTAAAAGTTCAGCATCTCTTTGACCAATAGCGTCATCTCCACCTTGTCTAAGACCAACTCCAACTCCGTTACCAAAAGCTCCACCAGAAAATGTTGGACCAACTAGAACAACAGGTTTTCCAGATTTTTCAGCATAATCAGTAAATGCAACAGCGGCAGCAAGTGCAGCGTCACATCTTCCAGAAGCTAAATCTAAGTTTACTTCATCTTGAGTTTTGTAAGTTCTAACATTTACACTTCCTACATCACCAGAGTCTAAAAAGTTTTGGTGAATAGTTGCTGTTTGAACACAAACAGTTTTTCCAGCTAGAGCGCCTGTTAAAGTTTTTAGAGCACTTTTAACATCTGAACCACCTAAAGATAAATTTATACCTGATGGTGTATCCATTCCTTCTAAACTAGATCCTTTCATTACAGCTAATTGAGCAACTTCATCTGCATAACCTTGTGAGAAAGTTATTGTCTTTTGTCTTTCAGCAGTAATTGACATACCAGCCATTATTGCATCAAACTTTCTCATCAATAATGCTGGAATCATTCCATCCCAATCTTGTTCAACAATTGTGCATTGTTGTCCAATGTATCTACAAAGTGTCCAAGCTAATTCAACCTCAAAACCAATTAGTTTACCTGAAGCATCTTTCGAATTCCACGGAGGATAAGCGCCCTCAGTTCCAATTCTAATTTTATCAGATGCATAAACATTTCCGATAATTAAAATAGAAGCCAGAACTGAAAAAATAGTTTTTTTGAATATATTCATTATTTTCTCCTATAATTAAAAAAAATATTATTTCACAAAAAACGAGATTAAAAAAGAAAATTAATTGTTTATTGAAGATGAAAAATTCCAGGCACAATCAAAACTTGGTATATAAACCCTATCTAAAGTTGTATTTCCAAAGTTTTTATTAAAAACTTTAAGCCAACTATCTACCTGTTTTGGTTTTTTATCAAGACTGCCTACCTGAGCTGTTATAACTCCATTGGGTTTAAGAATTCTTTTAAGTGATTTCATATTTTTTGCAGCTAGATCTATACAATATTGGTCATCATTCAAATCAACAAAAATTTTATCATATCTATTATCCTCTATTGATTTTATACTTTCAAAAGCATCTCCCCATATACATTTTACAGAATTTTTTTCTGTAGCTTTATTTCCAACTTTGCTTAAGTATTTGTTGCACACCTCAACAACTTCAGGATCTAATTCAAACCAATCAATAAAATCAAATCCTTTTAAAATACATTCTCTAGCAACTCCTCCATCGCCTCCACCTATAATTGCTGCCTTATCTTTTGATTTATTTAATTTTAATCCAGAGTTAACAAAAGTCGAACTATATAAATGCTCATCATTTGACGCGACTTGTAATTCGTTGTCAATAAATAATGATTTTCCAAATTGTTCTAAATCAAGTATTTCAATATGCTGTCCTACTTTAGAAGTAAAATCTTCAAGTACATTATTAACAATGTAATATTTTTTTAATCCTGGAGAACTATAAATATCATCATAAAGAGTTACTGTATCTCTATTAAATTCTTTTTTAACAATTCTTTTATGTTCAATTTCTTTTTTTATAATATCTATTGCAACAGAAGGAGAAACTTTACCACAAGTAAAAAAGTCAAAACTTATAATTCCATTTTCTGGAAAAGTATGAAAACTAATATGGCTTTCGGCTAATAATGCTACCAACGTAAATCCTTGTGGTTCAAATTTATGTTTTGAAATTTCAAGAACCACAACTTTTGCTTTTTTTGCAATTTTATATACCAGTTTTTCATAAAAAGATGGTGTGTACTCTTTTTTAACACCAATAATATCTATTGTAATATGCTCTCCTACCTTTTTAACCATTATAAATTCTCCCGATTCTTATTTAAATATAGCTAAACAAATTTTTTTGCTTCTTTCAAATAAAAAACTGCTATAAAACTTTATCCACAAGGAAGAGAATTTTGAAAAATAATTGGTCAAACTCAGAAGCTAAAAAATATATTAAAAAATATAGAACTCTAGGGCATTCCAAGGATATGGCACTTCGCGTCTATACAACAAGATTATTAGGCAGAAATAGTGAATTAGTACTTCATGGTGGGGGCAATACATCTGTAAAAACAACATTAAAAGACATAGATGGAAAAAAATATGATGTTCTTTGCGTTAAAGGCAGTGGTTGGGATATGGCAGAAATAGAACCTGAAGGGTTGCCAGCTGTAAAACTAAAACCTTTACTATCTTTAAAAAATAAAAAATATTTATCTGACGAAGATATGGTTAGTTATCAAAAAAGAAATTTAATCAATATTAAATCTCCTAATCCATCTGTTGAAACATTTTTACATGCCTTTCTACCATTTAAATTTGTAGATCATACTCACTCAGATGCAATTATGAATGTAACTAACAGACCTGGAGGTTTAAATTTTTGCAAAAAAATATTTGGAAGTAAGGTCAACATCGTTCCATACGTTATGCCAGGTTTTGGTTTAGCACAAAAAATAAATGAGGTTTATTCAAAAAATCCAAATATAAATTGCTTAATTTTAATGAACCACGGAATATTTACTTTTGCTGATAACGCTAAAGATGCTTATGGTTTAATGATCAAGTATGTAACTCAAGCAGAAAAAGCTATTAAAAAACTTAAATCAAAAAAAATAAAACAAGTAAAAAAATATTCTACAAAATTTAATCCATATGAGGTTGCCCCAATAATAAGAGGTTTGTTGTCTGAAAACAAAGATCAAAAATTCATAATAAACTATAGAATTAATCAAAAATTAAAATATTTCATTAATGGAAAAAATGTAAAATCTTATTCATCAAAAGGAACTGCAACACCTGACCATGTCATAAGAGTAAAACCTTTTCCTTTAGTAATAACTCCAAAAAAAAATTCGTCTGTTGATGAATTTAAATTAACTGCAAAAAAAGCTTTTCAGAATTACAGAAAAAAATATGTCAATTACTTCAATATAAATAAAAAAAAGGTTAAAGGAAAAAAAATAATGTTGGATACTTCACCTAGAGTTATTCTAGTTCAAAATTTGGGAATGTTTAGCGTTGGTAAAGATTTAAAATCAGCAAGAATAGCCGGGGATCTTACTGAGACAAATGCTAAGGTTATTTCGTCCGTTGAAGAGACTTCTAAATATAAATTTATTCCTGAAAAGGATTTATTTGATGTTGAATATTGGTCTTTAGAACAAGCAAAAATTAAAAAAACAAAAAAACTTCTTGAAGGAAACGTTGTTGTTATAACAGGAAGTACAGGCACTATAGGTTTTGAAACTTACAAAATGTTTAAAAATTATGGAGCCGAAGTAGTTCTTCTTGATTTTAATCAAGAAAAAATAAAAGAATTGCAGTCTAAAATAAAAGATACTTGTATATATTGTGATGTAACTAACAAAAGAAGCGTAAAAAATGCCTTTAAAAAAATATGTGAAAAATTTGGTGGAATCGATATTCTAATTTCAAATGCTGGAAATGCACCAAGTGGTACAATAGGCGAGATAAGCGATGATTTATTAAGAAAAAGTTTTGAGGTTAACTTTTTTTCTCATCAAAATTGTGCTTCTGAAGCTGTTAAAATAATGAAAAAGCAAAATATAAATGGATGTTTGCTTTTTAATATTTCAAAACAATCAGTAAATCCTGGTAAAAATTTCGGACCGTATGGTCTGCCAAAATCTGCTTTGTTGAGCCTTTGTAAGCAATATGCTGTAGATTATGGATCTTACGGAATCAGATCAAATGGAATTAATGCAGATAGAATAAAAAGTGGTTTGATGACAGAAAAAATGATTAAAAATAGAGCTAAAGCTCGAGCTGTAACTACCGAAGATTACATGAAGGGAAATTTATTATTAAATGAAGTTAAGGCAGAAGATGTTGCAAAGGCTTTTTTTCATTTAGCTACTTCAAAAAAAACTACCGGTGCAGTACTTACAGTGGATGGAGGTAATATAGCCGCATCTTTAAGATAATTTTTTATATTATCAATTTTTATATTCTTTATAACTTTATTCAAAATATTAGAAATTATATGTTTTTTTTATTAAATTTTTTAAATCCTGATCAGGAATCTTAAAAAATAAATCATTTAAAATTATTTTAAAAACTTCTTTAAAATGTTGAAATTCAGGTTTATTTGATACTTTATAAAAAATCATATCTGATAAATCAACTTCCATTTTTTTTTTATTATTTACGGTTTTTATAAATGCTTTTAAATTTTTCAGCTCAGTTTCAAAAATTAAAAAATTTTTATCTTTTTTTTTCTTAGGATAAACTTTTGGTTTATAGTTACTATTATTTTTCTTTGCTAATCCTACATTATCGTCAACAATATTATCTTTTTTATCATGAAATTCTAAATATAATTTTGCATTTTTTAAAATTACATAATCTATTTGAACTAAATTCGTAAATAACGATTTAAAATTATATTTTATTTTGATCTTATCTGCTTCAAAGACATTTTTATAAAAAAATTCATTATCATTTAATATCTCTACATAATTCAAAATAATTTCTTGATTTGAATAATTAATATCAATTTTTTTAATTAATAAATCCCTCTCTAGCCATTTAGAGAAACTAATAATAAATAATCTAGAAAATATAGTTTTGCTTAAAAAAAAAAAAATTAAGATTGATAATATTGAAATTATAATAATTTTTTTCATTTAAATAGTTTTTGCAAGCCTTCTTTTGAAGCATCACAGACCCCTTTATCGGTTATTAGTCCGGTGACATATTTTGCTGGCGTAACATCAAATGCTAAATTCAAAACTTTACTTTTCTTTGGATAAATTGCTATTTTTTTGATATTTCCACTTTCATCTAAACCATTTAAATGAGATAATTCTTTTGAATTTCTTTCTTCAATCGGAATATCTTTGGAGTCTTTAATATTCCAATCAATTGTTGAACTTGGTAAAGCTACATAAAAAGGAATATTATTATCGTGAGCAGCTAAAGCTTTTAAATAAGTACCAATTTTATTACAAACATCTCCGGTTGATAAAGTTCTATCTGTTCCAACAATGCACATATCAACCTCGCCTCTTTGCATTAAAATTCCTCCAGTATTATCTGCAATAATTGTATTGGGAATTTCTTCTTCATTTAACTCATATGAAGTTAAATTAGCTCCTTGATTCCTAGGTCTTGTTTCATCAACCCACACATGTACTGGTATTCCTTTTTTATGCGCATGATAAATTGGTGATGTTGCTGTGCCCCAATTTATTGTAGCAAGCCATCCAGCATTACAATGTGTTAAAATATTTACTGTATCTTTCTTTTTATTATAAATTTCTTCAATAATTTTTAATCCATTTAATCCGATATTTTGACAAAATTTTACGTCTTCTTCACAAATTTCTTTTGCTTCTTTTAATGCTATATCCAAAATTTTATCACTATTTACTCCAGATAATTTTTTCATCATTCTATCTACAGCCCATTTAAGATTAATTGCTGTTGGTCTAGAATTTATTAAATCTTCTGCTGATGTTTTCAAAAATGATTGATCATTGTTTTCAAAAATAGCTAAAACTAATCCATAAGCAGCGGTAGCACCTATTAAAGGAGCTCCTCTAACTTCCATTATTTTAATAGAATTAATCGCATCTTTTACTGTTTTAAGATCCTTAATTATAAATTGATGTGGTAGTTTTGTTTGATCAATAATTTTTACAACATTATTTTCAAACCAGATTGTACGATATTCTTTTCCTTCTATTTTCATTTATTTAACACTCTTCCTGCAACCGTTTTTAATTTATCTTTTGTTTTTTGAGTTCTTTTTTCTGAAGCAGTAATAATTGCAACATCTAAACAATTATTTGCTGGATCTTTAGGGTCAATATGATTTTCAAAATTATCTATTAAATTTTTAATCATATTTTTAGCTTTAGCAGCATTACCTAATAACACTTTAATTACTGACTGAACATCTACATCTGCGTGGTCAGGGTGCCAACAATCATAATCAGTTACCATTGAAACCGAAGCATATCTAATTTCTGCTTCTCTTGCTAATTTAGCTTCAGGCATATTAGTCATACCAATTACATCAGCTTTCCAAGATCTATATAAATTAGATTCAGCTAATGTTGAAAATTGAGGTCCTTCCATAACAACATACGTCCCTCCTCTTTGATATTCTATATTTTCTTTTTTAATTGCTTCTTCACAAGCATTCATTAGTCCATTTGAAGTTGGGTGCGCCATTGATACATGTGCAACTATTTCATCATCAAAAAATGTTTTATTTCTTGCAAAAGTTCTATCTATAAACTGATCTACTATAACAAACTTACCTGGGGGCAAATCTTCTTTCAATGAACCAACAGCTGAGACTGATACTATATCTGTAACACCTAATTGTTTTAGAGAATCAATATTAGCCCTGAAGTTGATTTTTGATGGAGATATATAATGTCCTCTTCCATGTCTTGGAAGAAAATAAACCTCTTTATTGTTAAATTTTGTTTTTAATATATCGTCAGAAGGTTGTCCCCATGGTGTATTTAGTTTAATAAGTTCTCTTTCTTTAAATTCCTCTACATCATAAAGTCCACTTCCACCAATAATTGCTAATTTATTATTTGCCATATATAAAAAAATATCTAAGATTTTATATTATTAATTATAAAAATGAACTTAAAAGACTATATTCGATCAATACAAGATTATCCTAAAAAAGGTATATTATTTAGAGATATTACCACTCTAATCAAAAATGAAAAAGCTTTTACACAATGTATAGATGAAATAGTCGAAAGAAGTAAAAAATTTAAATTTGACAAAATTGCTGCAATAGAATCCAGAGGTTTTGTGTTCGCTTCAGCTGTTTCTTATTTGTTAAAAAAACCTTTTATTCTTTTAAGAAAAAAAAATAAATTACCTGCGGAAACTCACTCGGTTGAATTTGAGTTAGAATATGGAAAAGCTGTAATGGAGATTCATAAAGATTCTATAGTAGAAAAAGATTCTGTTTTGTTAATAGATGATTTAATTGCAACAGGAGGAACTGCTGAAGCAGCAGCAAAATTAATTGAAATATCTAAAGGAAGTATATCTGGTTTTATTTTTGTAATTAATTTATTTGATCTAGGTGGTAGTGATAATTTGGTAAAAAAAGGTTATAAAGTTGAAAATCTCATAGAATTTCCTGGTCATTAATAGCTTTTTTAACTTATCCACAACAAATTTATTAAATTGCAATTAATAAAAATATTAATATGTTTCCCAAGTTGTGAGAATTGAAGAAGATATAAAATTAGACTACTCAGACGTATTGCTTAGACCTAAGCGAAGCACTTTACAAAGTAGAAAAGATGTAAATCTAAAAAGAACATATAGATTTAAATATAGTAATAACGAGTGGTCAGGTATACCAATTATGGCAGCAAATATGGATGGTGTAGGTGAATTAGAAGTAGCTGAAAGACTTGCCGAATTCGAAATGATAACTTGTCTAACAAAACAACATGATGTTAAAAAACTGAAAAAATGTAAAAATATAAAAAAAATATTTCCTCATTTAGCTTTAAGTGTAGGAATTAAAAAAGAAGATTTTGAAAATTTAAATGAAGTACTTAAAGAATTTAATTTTATAAAATTTATATGTATAGATGTTGCTAATGGTTATTCAGAGCATTTTAGCAAATTTGTTAAATCTGTAAGAGATAAATACCCTACTAAAACAATTATTGCTGGAAATGTTGTTACTGCAGATATGACACAAGAATTAATTCTCTCAGGAGCAGATATTGTAAAAGTAGGAATAGGACCTGGCAGCGTTTGTACAACAAGAATTCAAACTGGAGTCGGATATCCTCAATTGAGCGCCGTTATTGAATGTGCTGACGCAGCTCATGGACTAGGAGCACATATAATTGCTGATGGTGGTTGTACGTGCGCGGGTGATGTAGCTAAAGGTTTTGGTGGAGGTGCAGACTTTATAATGTTGGGCGGTATGTTCGCAGGTCATGATGAAGGTAAAGGCAAATTAATTAAATCTAATGGAAAAAAATATATTGAATTTTATGGTTCGAGCTCAGATGTAGCTAATAAAAAACACTATGGTGGCCTGTCAGATTATCGAAGTAGCGAAGGAAGAACTGTCCGATTAAAATATAGAGGAAAAGTAAGAGATACTATTTTAAACATTCTTGGAGGAGTAAGAAGTAGCTGTACTTATGTTGGAGCTCCATCTTTAAAACAATTAAGCAAGTGTACTACATTCGTAAGAGTAACTAATCAATATAACGAAACATTTACTGAATAATATTATTTCTTGTATAATCATTAATTTGAACATTTTAGTATGTCTTTTGCAACAGTAGTTCCAGATTTTAGATAAAATTTTCCAACACCCGTGATTATATCAATTTTTATAGAGTTATGCTCATTATCGTTATTGTCTTCACCATAATAAATATTTTCAGATTCTTTTTCTTTTTTTCTCATAATACTAGGATAAAGACTTTCATATCCTAAAACATGTATTTGAGTTTTAGTAATTTTAATTTTCCAATTTTTTGACATTGAGATAGTTTCTGAAACACCATCTATATTGCTAATTCTTACTTCTTGTTTGCAATTTAATATTAAATCTGCAAAAGAAATATTATTCCACAATAATCCCGTTAGCAAAATCAAAATTATTTTCCTCACAACTTTACCTTACACTTGAAGCATTCTGGTAGCGGGAAGTGGGATCGAACCACTGACCTCGGGCTTATGAGTCCCGCGCTCTAACCAACTGAGCTACCCCGCCATTCATTTTGTATTGATATATACTACTTTTAATTTTTCGTGCAATCAAGAATTGTCTATTTTCGTTTTTATCGAACAAAATGTATATCAGGAAGATATTTATTTTTAGTGTTTCAAGATTTATAATAATTTTTAGAAATTATGAAAAAATGTATATGGGTCATGGTCCTGGGTTTGGTTTTAATCAACAATGTTTTTGCAGCAGGGATTTATGGAAGAGGAGAGGTTAAATTATCTACTTCTGTTGTAAACCAGTTTAAAAATTATTTAAAAGGAGGTCACAACAAAACTCCATTCATGTTTATTATATCAATAGATGGAAACCATTCTCATTATTGGTACTGCCCCGCAGGACAAGCAAATTGTGTTGCAGCAGATCCGGTTCAAATGATGAAACCTTGTGAGAATGCATCAAACCAGGAGTGTAAGGTTTTTGCGCGAAACAGAACTGTACGTTGGAAAAATGATATTAACCCTGGAAAAGGAAAGAAATCAAAGTTTAATAGCAAAATGAGCGATGCTGAAATTAAAACAAAATTAACAAATCTTGGCTTTCTAGAAAGAACAACAACGGCACTGAATGAAACAAAATACCCTGAATCACTATTGCCTGCAGACTATGAAAAAAAAAAACAGTGGGATGAATATAAAAAATATGATGAAAGTAAAGAATGGCCTTTTTCAGCATGGTCTGAAGTACGTTCAAAAAAAGGGAGATATAGTTATCAGTGGACTGCTAGAAAAACTTTAAAAGAAGCACTTAAATATAGTTTAGATAAGTGTAACGAACGAAAACAAGCATATCAAAAAAATTATAAAAAGTCTGAGATATGTATTGTGCATTATTTAAATGGCAAAGAAACAACAGATTATGAAAAAATCAAATATGCAGAGGAATATTACGGAAAAGAACTTGCAAGTAAAAGCTTTAAAAAAAATAGTTGGATTTTAAAAAATAAAAGTTCGTTAGAAAAAACCAGTGATAGCAATAATATTGTTCAACAAATAAATGATTTAAAAGAGTTATACAATTCTGGAGTTTTAACAAAAGAAGAATTTGAAAAAGCTAAAAAATTGTTGTTAAACTAAAAAATTATGAAAAAAATTTTGTTGATTTTAATCTTTAGTCTGTTTCTAAACACATATGTTAATTCAGCTCCAAAATCGTATTATGATGGAAAAGGTGAATTAAGTTTATCAAAAGATGTGCTTAATTATTTTATACAATATATAAAAAAAAGTCTTGAAGGACAAAAAGGAGATAAGCCCGTAACTTTTTGGGTAACTGAAGATGGAAATAACGCATATTGGTGGACTACCGATGGAAACAGTTGTGAAAGAACCTGGGACAATGAAATTTATATTGTAAGTAGGCAAGGAATAGCGACTTTTGGTGTAGCAGATATGTGTAGAGGAAAACAGCATATTGAAAAATTTGGACAAGAATGTGAAAGTTTTTTTGGCATGGAATGCAAAATTTTTGCCAAACAAAGAATTGTAACATGGCGTAATGAGATTAATCCTGGAAAAGGTAAAAAGTCGAAATTAAATAGTAAATGGAGTAATGAACAAATTTTGTCAAAATTAAATGAAATGGGTTTTAAATTTAAAGAAACCATTATTAAAAAAACAACTTCAAGTCAAACTTCAGAAAATGATGAATTGCTTGAACAAATAAAAACTTTAAAAGAATTATACGACGCTGGAGCTTTAACAAAAGAAGAATTTGAAAAAGCTAAGAAAACACTTTTAAATTAAAAACTTCCTGACATGAATAAAATTATTAAAATTAGCTTAATAGGATTTTTTATTTCATTAACAAATATTGCTTATGCTATTACAGAGCCACCTTTTGCTAATATGATAGTTAACAAAAAACCAATCATTTACAAAGATATTATATTTAATGATTATGATGGAAATAAAGTAAATCTCAAAAATCAGGAAAGTAAAATTTATATGCTTAATTTTTGGGCAACTTGGTGTCTTCCATGTAAAGTAGAAATGCCCTATTTAGATAAACTTCAAAAAAAAAAGGGAATCCAAATTTTTCCAATAAATGTTGGAAGAGATAATAAAAGTAAAGCAGAAATATTTTTTAATAACTTAGAAATTAAAAATCTATCGATTTATTTTGATATTGAAAATAATTTAGTTAATTTATTTAAATTAAGAGGTATGCCCACAACCATAGTTTTAAATAAAGAAAGAGAAGAGATAGCAAGAATTATAGGAGTTGTGGATTTTTCTGATAAAAAATTTTTAAATTGGATAAATAGTTTTTTAAATTAAGATTATTAATAAAAATTTATAGCGAAGCTATTATTCCGGTAGCAGCAAGAACACCAACAACAATTCCAACATACATGTAATTCTCTTTTTTTTGTTTAGTATTCTCTTCTCTTATTCTGCCTAGTAAATCATTTATATTTACACTTTTATTTTTTATCTGAGGTTTTTTATCGACTGAAGTCTCGTTAAGTTCTTTTGAAGTTATTTGTTCCCCACTCATTTTTTTACCAAATTGATTTAATCATACAAACTAAATTCTAACAAATTGAAACAAGTCCAATATGGGTTCAATAAAACTTTAGATTATACGTATATTTTTATTATTAAGCGGTTCTAATATAATTGAAGCTAAATATTTTTTCTTTTCTACCTCTATAAATAAATCTTTTTTTGCAAGTTCTTCTTTTGATAGCTCTGATTTCACATACCCAAAAGCAAGATTTTTTTTATAATTAAAAGAATAATTTCCCGAGGTAGTACTTCCAATAATTTTATCATTATAATAAATTGGTTCGTCATGAAGAAGTAAAGGATCTCCTGGTTTACTATTTTTTAAAGTTAACATTATAAGTTTTTTATTGATTTGATTTTCTCTAATTTTTAATAAAGCTTTTTTACCTATAAAATCAACATTTTTTTTATAACTTATGGTAAACTGTAGACCTGCTTCATATTGATTTTCTTCGGGAGATATATCATGGCCCCAATGCAAATATCCTGTTTCCATTCTCATAGTGTCCATTGCATGCACCCCACAGAGAGAGATATTAAATTCTTTTCCACCTTCAATTATTAAATTATAAAATTTTTTTGCTTCGGTCATTTGAACATATAATTCCCAGCCTAACTCACCGACATAAGATAATCTTTGTGCCCAAACTTCAATTCCATTTATTGTAATTTTTCTAGCAGTTCCAAATTGAAAACTTTCATTTGAAAGATCTTCATTAGTTAATTTTGACATCATCATTCTACTTTTTGGTCCAAATACGCCAAGACAAGCTATTTCATCTGTAACATCTTTAAAATCAACCTCATTAGATATATGTTTTAATATATGAAATTTATCATGTTCTTTATTTGCAGATGACGTAACAATCCTAAAATAATTTTTACCCATACATACAACTGTTAAATCTGTCTCTATTCCCCCATCTTCGTTTAACATATGAGTATAAGTTGTTTTTCCAATTTCATTTTTAATATTGGCAGTGCAAATTCTCTGTAATTCAGTATGAGCTTTTTCACCTTTTAAATCATACTTTGAAAAAGCAGTAAGATCGAACAGTCCAACGTTTTGTCTCGCATTCTTAGTTTCTAACTCGACTGATGGATACCAATTTTGATAATTAAAACTATATTGATATTCTGGTTTTTCACCATTTATTGCAAACCACATAGGTCTCTCATAACCCGATGAATAACCAAAGCAAGCGCCTGCTTTTTTTAATTCTTCGTGATAAGGGAACAATTTTTGATTTCTTGAAGTATTATGTTGTTTATAAGGCCAATGCATACCGTATAGATCACCTAACGTTTCTGTAACACGTTCTATAATAAATTTTTTTGAAGAATGAAATTTCTGAAATCTTTTTATATCTAATGAAAAGATATCTTCGTTTAAATGACCATTTATCATCCATTCAGCAGTAACCTTGCCTGCTCCACCTGCGCTAGCAATACCGATGCTATTAAACCCACAACAGGTAAAAAGGTTTTTAATTTCTAAAGTTTCACCTAGTAAATATTGTGTATCAGGCGTGAAAGACTCTGGACCAGAAAAAAATTTTCTAATTCCTGCACTTTCTAGAATAGGCAGTCTATGAAAAGATTTTTCAAGATAAGGTTCAAAATGATCAAAATCATCAGGAAACTCCCCAAATGAAAAATTCTCTGGTACTCTTCCTGTATCTCTAAAAGCTGGTTTTGCATTTGGTTCGAAAATACCAACTAACATTTTTCCTGCGTCTTCTTTTAAATATAAACAAGCGTTATAATCTCTTAATACAGGTAAATTTTGAGGTAAATCTTTCATGGGTTCTGTTATAATATAAAAATGCTCATTTGGATAAAGTGGAACACTTACACCTATATCTTCACCTATCTGTCTTGACCACATTCCTGAAGCTAAAACAACGTATTCACATTCAATTTTTCCTTCGTTTGTTTCAACACCAACTATTTTTTTATTTTTTACTAATATTTTTTTTACAGGAGTTTTTTCAAAAATTTGCACACCTTCCATTTTTGCAGCTTTAGCAAGAACATTTGTTACACCAACTGGATCGGCTTGGCCATCTTTAGGCATATAAACACTACCTAAAACATCCTCGATATTAATTCCTGGGTAAAGTTCTTTAGTTTTTTTTTTATCTAAAACTTCTACCTCAACATCAAATAGTTGTGCTGTTGTTGCTTGTCTAGAAAGCTCTTGAAGTCTTTCTTTACTACTCGCAACTGTAATAGCTCCGTTTTGTTTTAATCCTGTTGATAACCCTGTAGTTTTTTCTAACTCTTTATATAAATCTAAAGAATATTTTCTAAGCTTTGTAATAACTGAAGTGGCTCCTAATTGACCTAATAATCCAGCTGCATGCCAAGTAGTACCAGAAGTTAATTGATCTCTTTCAAGTAAAATAACATCTTTCCAACCAAATTTTGCTAAATGATAAGCGCATGAACAACCAGCAACACCTCCTCCAATTACAACTACCTTGGTTGCACTTGGTATTTTTTTCATTTAAATCATTTGTAAACCTACGCCGGTTTTTGGGTAAGTATAAAGATTGTAATTTGCTGTTAACTCTTCTCCAGCTTTTATATCTTTTGTTGATATTAAAAACATATATTTTGCATCAATTTTTTCTTTTAAATTATAAAATAAATTTTCTCTATTTGTTTTTCCGTCTTTTATTTGTTCAGTATTTTTTGTGGGATCAACCAAATCTCCAAATTTTAGTTTAGGCAGTATATCTGAAACCATTCTCATAACATTTGGATTATTTGAATGGTTATAAAAACCTCCTAAAGGTGTTCTTATGTATTTGTTATCAAATTGTTCGTCCCTGATATGAGTTACACCTATATAAGAATTTTTTTTAATATCTTCTGTTGCAAATAGACCCAATCCTTCAATTACAGAATTTTTAATAGTCAGTTCTTTAGGTAAAGGTCTATACATTTTTTAACTTATAATTTTATTTGGAGAAATATATTCATGACCAAAGACATCTGCAACTGCTTTATAAGTCACATTACCCTTATAAATATTTAATCCTGCCATAAAATTAGGATCATTTATCAAAGCTTCTTTACAACCAAGTTTTGCAAGTTTAGATAAAAAAGGAAGAGTAGCTTTATTTAATGCCAATGTTGAAGTTCTTGGAACACCTCCTGGCATATTAGCAACACAATAATGAACAACATCATCGACAATGTAAGTTGGTTCGGCATGAGTTGTCGGTTTGCTTGTTTCTACACAACCACCCTGATCAATTGCAACATCAACAATAACCGATCCTCTTTTCATTTTTTTTAACATTTTTTTTGTAATTAGTTTAGGTGCTTCTGCACCTGGAATTAATACTCCTCCAACTAAAAGGTCACATTCTGAAATTAATTTTTCTAGATCAGTTTTTTCACTTAAGTTAGGAATAATTTTATCTCCAAACATTTCTGACAATTGTTTTAATCTTGATTCTGATTTATCAACTATATTTACTTTTGCTTTCATTCCAGTTGCAATGATTGCAGCATTTTCTCCTACAACACCACCTCCTAAAATAACAACATTACCTGGTTCAACGCCTGGTGCTCCACCCAACAATAAACCTCTTCCTTTTTGATTTTTTTCCAAACAATGTGCTCCTGCCTGAACTGACATTCTTCCAGCAACTGCACTCATAGGTGCTAATAATGGAAGTCTTCCATTGTTATCGGTAACTGTTTCATAAGCAATACAGATAGATTTTGAATCTAATAAACCTTTAGTTAATTCTTTAGCAGCAGCTAAGTGAAGATAAGTAAAAACAATTTGATTTTGTCTAATCATTTTTACTTCATTAGATAATGGCTCTTTGACTTTAACTATGATTTCAGAATCTTTAAAAATATCTTCTGCTTTATCTAATATTTTAGCTCCAGCATTTTTATACTGATCATTGTAAAATCCAGCCTCATAACCTCCATTATTTTCTACTAAAACTTCATGGCCGTTTGCAACTAAAACTTTTACACTCTCTGGAGTTAAACCAATTCTATTTTCTTGAGGTTTGATTTCCTTTGGAACGCCAATTTTCATAAATGAAAATTAATTTTTTTTATTTTTTGCGTAGTTATTAATTCCAGTTCTTAATTTTTCAACTATTTCATCAATATGTTTTTTCTCAGAAATAAACATGGGTGCAATAATTAAACAATCTCCTGTAGCCTTAAAATTAACTCCTGCGTCATAACAATGTTTGAAACAAGTATATCCTGCCTTACCTGGCTTTTGATCCATTTTCATATCAATTCCTCCCATCATTCCATATCCTCTAATATTTTCAATGACATCAATATCTTTTAATGAAAATAAAGCTTTTTGAAAGTATGGAGACATTTCTTTTGCTCTATTAAATATATCTTCTTTTTCAAAAATATCTTGTACTGCTAGTGCTGCAGCAACTGAAATAGGTATTCCTGAATATGTATAGCCATGAAATAATTCCACTGATCCCTGAGGTGAAGCATCCATAACCGCATCATAAATTTCTTCTTTACATGCAACAGCACCCATAGGAACTATTCCATTAGTAGTTGCTTTTGCCATTGTTATTATATCTGGTGTAACACCAAACTCGTGAGATCCAAATGGAGAGCCTGTTCTGCCCCATCCAGTAATTACTTCATCAAAAATAAGAAGTATTCCATTTTTATCACATATTTCTCTTAATCTTTGCAAATAACCTTTTGGTGGCACAAGTGTACCTGTTGATCCTGCAATGGGTTCTACGATACATGCAGCAATATTTTCAGCACCAAAATTTATACATATTCTTTCTAAATCGTTCGCTAATTCAGCTCCTGTTTCTGGTTGGCCCGAAACAAATTTATGTTCAGGTAAATGAGTGTGTCTCATATGAAGTACTCCTGGCATTAAAACACTTGCAAAAGTTTTTACATTGTTAATCATGCCGCCAACAGACGTCGCCCCAATATTCATTCCATGATAAGCTCTCTCTCTACCAATAAACCTAAATCTATGACCTTCACCTCTTGCCTTATGATAAGCGATTGAAATTTTAATTGCTGTTTCAACAGCAGTTGAACCGCATATTGTATAAAAAATTCTGTTTAAATTTCCTGGAGTATGTTTTGCAATTCTTGTGGCTAATTCAAAAGATCTTCCAAAACCTTGTTGAAATGGTTGAGCATAATCTAGAGTTTTTAATTGATTTGTAATTGCATCAATTATTTCTTGTCTGCCATGGCCAAGGGGATTGCAGAATAATCCAGAACTTGCATCTATTTGTGTTTGACCTTGGTGGTTTTTTAAATAAACACCCTTAGCTTCAGTTATTAATCTTGGACTTTCCTTAAAATCTTTATTAGATGTAAAAGGCATCCAATGTTCGTTTAGAGAGTTTGGTACGGAAGGTCTATTTTCTGAGCTCATTTTTAATAATTTTTATAGTTTAGATTTTTAAACTAAAAAAAAATAATTAACTAGAAGATTATTCTTACAATATAACTATTGCTCAATCATAAGTTGTATGCAAATATTTATAAAATATTAATATTTTAAGTAACAAAATAAAACTTTATATGAATATAACTGAGTTTATAAAAAAATCACCTAAAGCGGAACTGCATTTGCATATTGAGGGAACTCTTGAACCCGAACAAATGTTTTTGTTTGCAAATAGAAATAAAATAAAAATTCCATTTAAAAATATTGAGGATGTAAAAAAGGCTTATAACTTTAGTGATTTAGATTCATTTTTAAAAATATACTACGAAGGTGCAAAAGTATTAATAAATGAAAAAGATTTTTTTGATCTTACTTGGGCATATGCAAAAAAATGTAAAGAAGACAATATAGTTCATACCGAAATTTTTTTTGATCCACAAACACATACAGAAAGAGGAATAAGCTTTGATGTAGTAATTAATGGAATTCATAAAGCAATGCAAAAAGCAGAAAAAGAATTTGGATTAAGTTTTAAAATTATAATGTGTTTTTTGAGACACTTGGATGAAGATTCTGGATTTAAAGTGTTAAATAAAGCTATACTTCATAAAGATAAAATTTACGGTGTGGGTCTAGATTCTTCAGAGTTGGGTCATCCACCAAGTAAATTTGAAAAACTATTTAAAAAAGCAATTGAAAATAATTTTATAACCGTTGCTCACGCAGGTGAAGAAGGTCCACCAGAATATATATGGGAAGCTTTAAACCTTCTCAATGTGAAAAGAATTGATCATGGAGTTCAATGTCTTAAAGATGAAAAATTAATTGAAAAACTTTCTAAAAATAAAATTCCTTTAACAGTGTGTCCTTTGTCAAATATAAAACTAAGAGTTTTTGATAATTTAAAAGATCATAGTTTAAAAAAAATGTTAGATAAGAAATTAATAGCAATGGTTAATTCGGATGATCCAGCTTATTTTGGAGGTTATTTAAATCAAAATTTAATTGAAACTCAAGAAGCGCTAAATCTGACTATTGATGATATAAAAACTTTATTAATTAATTCATTCAAATCTTCATTTTTAAATGAAGAAAAAAAAAAAGAGTGGATTAATAAAATATAAGAATATATTAAATGAAATAGATGTTATCAAATAAAGAAATAGTTTGCCCCGATAACTTACTTAAAGTTGCTAAAAAAAAAAGTAGTGTACCTGCTGGAATAGTAAATGCGGGAAAGCCTTTACCAATGCATTCAACAATGGAAGCTGTAAATGAAAATTTGATTACACCAATATTTATTGGTGACAAAAATGAAATAAAAAAAAGTGCTCTACAATTAAAATGGGATATTTCAAAATATGAAATTATCAACGAGCCAATAGAAAATAACACGGCACAAATTGCAGCAAAACTTGCAAGCGAAGATAAAATTAAAATTATAGTTAAAGGCCACATACATACAGATGTGTTAATGAAAGAAGTATTAAAAAGAGAATACAATCTTATGGGAAAAAAAAGATTAAGCCATATTTGGCATATGACCATAGATAAAACTGACTCTCCCCTAATCATTACAGACGGCGCTTTAAATGTTTTGCCAAATATAAAAACTAAAATGCATATACTTAAAAATGTTGTTGATTTTGCAAATCGTATTGGAATATCAAAACCTAAAGTATCAGTATTATCAGCAACTGAAGAAGTGTTAGATAGTGTTCCTAGTTCAATGGATGCAAAAGAAATAACAAAACTTGCTAAAGAAGAAGGAATAAATGCAGATGTTTTTGGTCCACTTGCATTCGATAATAGTATATCAAAAAAATCTTCTGCAATTAAAGGAATAAAAAATCCAGTTGCAGGTCAAGCTGATATATTGCTTGTTCCAGGTGTTGAAACTGGAAATGGATTAGTAAAAATGATGATTTATTTTATGGGCGCTTGTGCAGCAGGAGTAGTAATTGGTGGAAAAGTACCTGTTGTAATAACGAGTAGATCGGATGAAGCCCAAGCAAGATTAGCATCTATTGCTGCTGCTGTTGTTGCGCTCGATTAAATTAATGGCTGAAATTTTTCCAAAGGATTTTTTATGGGGTACTGCCACAGCAAGTTATCAAATTGAAGGAGCGGCAAATGAAGATGGAAAAGGAAAAAGTATATGGGATATATTTTCTCATACACCGGGTAAAATTAAAAATAATGAAAATGGAGATGTAGC
Source organism: uncultured Pelagibacteraceae bacterium (assembly GCA_902551735.1). Classification (GTDB taxonomy): domain Bacteria; phylum Pseudomonadota; class Alphaproteobacteria; order Pelagibacterales; family Pelagibacteraceae; genus Pelagibacter. The sequence continues at coordinate 21,166 of CACDEK010000003.1, forward strand.
TACAGATCATTATCACAGATATAAAGAAGATATATCTCTGATGAATGATATAAAATTAAATGCATATAGATTTTCAATTGCTTGGACTAGAATATTGCCAAATGGAAAAGGTAAAGTAAATCAAAAAGGAATAGATTTTTATTCAAAATTAATTGATGAATTGCTTGCTAATAACATAAAACCTTTCATAACACTTTATCATTGGGATTTGCCTCAAACGCTTCAAGATAAAGGTGGTTGGGCCAATAGGGATATAACTAAAATATTTGCAGATTATTCAGAAGTAATTGCCAAAAAGTTTAGTGATAGATGTGAATATTTTATAACATTTAATGAGCCAGCAGTATTTTCGATTCATGGTTATTTAGATGGATACATGGCACCGGGATATAAAGATAAAAATAAATATTTACCCACCATACATCATATAAATCTTTCACATGGACAATCTGTACAGGCAATTAGATCTGCTTCATCAAATATTAAAGTAGGATGTACACTTAATATGGCTCCTTGTATTCCTTCATCTACAAATCAAGAAGATTTAGAAGCAACAAAAGTTTTTGATACTTATTGGAATAGATCTTTTGCTGATCCGATGTATTTAGGAAAATATCCAGAAAAATTATTTCAAGAACTTAATAATTATATTCGAACAGATGATATGAAAACAATATATCAAAACAATGATTTTATAGGATTAAATCATTATCAACACATAAGAGTTAAGTCAGATAAAAATAATTTATTAGGTGCAAGAGGAGCATTCAATGATGAATTGCCATTTGGGATAGAGAAAGATACAAAATTAACCTTAATGGGTTGGGAAGTTGTGCCAGATGCTTACTATAATCAAATAATGGAATTAAAAACTCATTATGGAAATCCAGATATTTATTTAACTGAAAATGGATGTGCATATCCTGATAAAATTGATGCAAACGGGGAAGTTAAAGACACAGATAGAATTAATTATTTTCGTAAATATCTTAGTGCAGTAAAAAGAGCAATTGATAATGGTGCTAAAGTGAAGAGCTATTTTGCTTGGTCATTTTTAGATAATTTTGAATGGGCTTTGGGATATGAAAAAAGATTTGGAATTGTTTATGTGGATTTTAAAACTTTAAAAAGAACTCCAAAAAATTCATATTATTTTTTTAAAAAATTAATTGAGAATAATTTTATACCAAATTAATCTTTGGAGGATTGCAGCCTGCTCTTGAACAATTAATTGATGCTATTTTATTTGCAAAACGTAATGCTGTGGACCAATCTTTTATTGAAATATTATTAATTTTTTTTAGATTTAATAATTTTTTTCTTTCAAAATAAGAGATTATTCCTGCGCTAAATGTATCACCAGCACCAACTGTATCTACAATTTTTGTTTTTCTTGCCTTTTCATTAATACAAAAATTCTTAGTATAAAGAGTTGCTCCATTTTTGCCTTTAGTTAAAATTACTCCAGAAAGATCATAGATTTTAATCCATTTTAAAATTGTTTTTTTTTCATTTCTGTTATTAGATAAATATTTTAGGTCTTCATCAGATAGTTTTATTATGTTTGCAAATCTCATATATTTTTTAAAAAGATTTATAAAATTATTTTTATTTAAAATAATTTTTTCTCTTATATTTGGATCTACAAAAATAATAGATTTTCCTTTTAAGTCTTTCATTAATTTCAATGATTGAGAAGCTACTGGCTCAAGATATAAAGATAAACAAGTAAAATATGCTAAATTAATTTTTTTTAAATATTTTTTAGATACTTGTTTTTTATAAGTATATCTAAATGCTGAATTAGTGGAGTAAAAACTAAATTGAGGTTTTTTTTGATTATTAACTAATGCTAAAGCTGTTAAAAAATCAGATCTATCTACTAAATTAGTTTTAATATTATTTTTTTTTAATTGTTTAAATATAATGTTGCCAAAATAATCTTTAGAAATATTTGATAGATAATAAATACTAGATTTTAATCTACCTAGGGCTAAAGCTGTATTAAATCCAGCTCCGCCTACAAGCATTTTATAATTTATTTTATTTTTAGTTTGAAAAACATCAATAAGATTTTCACCAGAAATTATTATCATTACTAAATCCTAATTCTATTATTTGAATGCTTTATTAGATTTATCAAAAATATGGCAACGAGTTGTATCAAAACCAATTTTTACATTATCACCAACTTTTATTTTTGAATCTCCATCAGTTTGAACAACAAGCATTTCTCCATTTTTTTCAAGATATAAAAAAGTACCAGAACCAAGTTTTTCAACTACTAAAACTTTGCTTTCCCAATTTGCATCTCCATCTTTGTTCACAAGTAGGTGTTCAGGTCTAATACCTATTTGTACAAAATCACCTTCATAAGAAGACTCGGAAGTTTTTGGAATATTTATTTTTCCTAAATCTGGAATATCTACTTCTGTTTTATTAGAACTTTTACTTAATATTTTGCTTTTAATAAAATTCATTTTTGGAGATCCAATAAAACCTCCTACAAAGAGATTTTTAGGATTGTTGTATAATTCCATTGGCGATCCTTTTTGAGAAACTACACCTTCATCTAATACAACTATATCATTGGCTAAAGTCATTGCTTCAGTTTGATCATGAGTAACATAAATCATAGTAGCATTTAATTGATCGTGTAATTTTGCCAATTCAACACGCATTTGTACACGTAAAGCAGCATCAAGATTTGATAATGGTTCATCAAAAAGAAAAACTTTAGGTTTACGAGTAATCGCTCTACCAATTGCAACTCTTTGACGTTGTCCACCAGATAATTGTTTTGGTTTTCTTTTAAGGTAATCTTGAATCTGAAGAATACGTGCAGCCTCTTGAACTCTATCATTTATCTCATCATTAGATCTCTTTTCTAATTTTAATCCAAAAGCCATGTTGTCAAAAACTGTCATATGAGGGTACAAAGCATATGATTGAAATACCATTGCTATATTACGCTCTTTGGGTGGAAGATTATTTACCTCCTTGCCATTAATTGAAATTGTTCCTGAATTTATTTCTTCAAGCCCAGCTATCATTCTAAGCATAGTTGATTTACCACATCCGCTAGGTCCAACTAAAACTGTAAATGACTGACTTTTTATTTCAAGAGAAACATCTTTGATAACATGTACCTTTCCAAAATATTTATTTATTTTATCTATTTTTATATCAGCCACTCTATCCTCAAGTATTATTTTAAATAACCAAGGTATTTATCTTGATGATCTATCATTGCATCTAGCAATTTTTGTGCTTCAATGGAATTATCAACTACTGGATCTGCTAAAAGTGCAAGATAAGCACTTTGTTTTGATTTATTTAAAACAGCATCTGTGGTTAATTCAATCGTTCCAGCTTGATTATTAAGTAAAGTGCCAAAAGTCGAAGGATAATTTTCCAAACGAATTCCACTAACTCCATGTTTATTTAATATGCCTGGAACTTCAACCACTATGTTATTAGGAACATGTTCTATAAAATTTTTATTTGGAACATTTACTGCCTCTTCCTCAACATTACTATCTTCTATTATCGCTTCAATAATAGGAATTATTCTTTCATTCATTTCATTATTTTTTTTATCAAAAAATGTTGAGTAAGAAACGTTATCATAAAATGATAAACATTTTTTTTTATAATTATTGTAAAAATCATTGATTGCTTCTTGATCTACAACGCAATGTGCCCATTGAATGTACTCACCTAGGTGGCTATCAGTTGTAATCGGGAGATAACCGTACATTTTATATAATTCAAAAAACAAACCCCTCTCTGCCCCTGGATCAGATGAAAAACCCTCATGTTCATTAATTAATTTTGAATAATAATCTTTAAATTTTTTACGTATTACAGGATAACCATCTTTTTGAGAATCTTTATACTTTACATCTACTAAAATACTAAAATGATTTAGTCCTCCTGCTTTTATTTCTATGTTTGAATAATCTGTTTCCATTAACGTGGGTAATTGTCTCTCCATGGAAGCTATTTCATGACATAAGCCTGTAAATTTTAAATCTGGGTGTTTTGTTGTTACTGCATGACAAACTCTTTGCATTGGATTTGAATAATTAAAAACAAAAGCATCTGGACAAATTTTTGAAATTTCATCACAAATTTTTACTATTTCTGGTGCTATTCTTAAACTGTGAAACAAACCTCCTGGTCCACCATTTTCTGCCATTACTTGTTTAGACCCATGTTCTATAGGAATTTTCCAATCTTCTTCCCATAATTTAAATCTATCCCCAACTTCAATAGATATTATGCAAAAATTAGCATTTTTTAACGCTTCTTGAAGATTGGTAGTTGCTTCGATATTACAATTTACATTAAGTTCATTTTTATATTTATCTGCAATATCTTTAGAATTTTTTAATGCTTCTGGATTTATATCATGAAGGGTAATAGTTGATCCTTCAAGAATTTTAGATTTAAATATATCACCAACAGTACCTAAGCCAAATTGCGTACTCCCTGCTCCAATTAAAACTATTTTATACATTTTTTTTATCCTTTCACTGATCCCGCAACTAAACCTCTAATAAAATATCTTTGTAAAGCAAAGAAAATTGTTAATGGAATAATCATAGAAACAAAAGCTCCTGTAGTCAATATTTCCCAGTTTTCTCCCCTTGACCCCAAAAGTTCTCTTAGTTTTGCTGTTAATATTATTTCACTAGGAACTTGATCTAAAAAGATCAAACCTACTAACAAATCATTCCATACCCAAAGAAATTGAAGAATAAATACTGAGGCAAAAGCAGGTACTGATAAAGGAAGAATAATTCTTAAAAATATATCATAATGAGTTGCTCCATCTACTCTAGCCGCTTCTATCATTTCATGTGGTAAGGATTTTATAAAGTTCCTTAATAAAAAAGTAGTTGAGGCTAATCCAAATCCTGTGTGAGCCATCCAAACCCCAGGATAAGATTTAGCACCAATATTAAACAATGCCCCTATATCATTATAGATACTAAGTAGTGGGATAAGACACATCTGCAAAGGCACGACTAAAGAAGCTACAATTATTGCAAACAAAGTATCTCTGCCCCAAAATTTCATCCAAGATAAAGCATAAGCAAAAAAAGAACATATGATTAAAGGAATTATAGTTGAAGGTATCGCAACAGTAAGAGTATTTAAAAATGCTTGCCCTACACCTTCTTTAAATAAAACTTCCTTATAATTATCTAATGTAAATTTTGGAGGACTTAGAGCGGTAATAAAAATTCTTTTTCCCCTTTTATGTTCAAACGATTTTTCTGATTTCCATAAATATTCACCATTTTCTTTTATTTCAATTTTGCTTTGATCTTTAAGTATTGCTATTTCATTTACCTTAAACTTATTCATTTCTTTAGATGTAATCCCATAGCTAACTATTTTTTTTCCATAATTTTTATCTAAAAGATTGCCTTTTATAAAAAACATTCCATTTTCTTCAATTTGATACTCAGAAGTTTTTGTCCTATAAATCTCGTTTACTTTGTTTGTTTTAAATGTAGTCCACCATCCACTTGTGGCTAACAAATCTTTATCTCTAAACGAACTTACAAATAGACCGACTGTAGGTATAATCCATACGATTACAAAAGTTATAAGTAATAAATTAGTTATAATTGAAGTTAAAACGTTTTTTTTCATTATGTTTTCTCTTCCTCTTTGTGTCTACGAATATTCCAAATCATTATTGGTATTACACCAACCATTATAACAATTGCCATTAGACTTCCTCTTCCAGAGTCTCCTCCACCTCTAAACATCCAGTCATACATTAAATTTGCTAGCACTTCTGTATTCCATTGGCCATTGGTCATTGCTAAAATGATGTCGAATATTTTTAAAACTAAAATAGTAATAATTGTCCAGATTACTAAAATTGTCTTTTCTAAATAAGGAATTATTATTGATGTAAAAATTTTTAACTCGCTTGCACCATCAATTCTTGCAGCTTCTAACATTTCTTTTGGAATACCTCTTAAAGCTGCGCTAAAAATTACCATAGCTAGGCCAGTTTGTATCCAAATCATAATTACCATTAAAAATAAATTGTTCCATATAGGAATTGTCATCCACGCTTGTGGTTCAAAACCTAAAGAAACAACAACTGCATTTAAAAAACCGATTTGATCATCTCCAGGACCTCTATAGTCATAAACAAATTTCCATATAATCCCAGCTCCAACAAAAGAGATTGCCATTGGCATAAAAATTATTGATTTTGCAATTGTTCCCCACCATAACCTGTCAGCCAAATAAGCAATGACTAAGCCAAAAAAAGCACTTAATGTCGGTACAACCAATAGCCATCCAAGATTGTTTAGTATAGCTCTTTTAAATTCAGGATCTTTAGTTGCCCAAAAATAATTTTTTAATCCTACAAATTCAAAACCTGTTTTATTAAAAAAACTTAATCTTACTGTCTCAATAACTGGATATAAAATAAATACGACTAAAACTATAACTGCAGGAGCAATAAAAATATAAGGTCTTAAAACTGATTTTTGTGAAAATTTTTTAGATTTTTTTTTTTCAATAAAATCTAATGCAAGGTTTGATAAATGAAAATATGAAAAACAAACAACTACCCCAAAAAATACATATATGAAAAGTGAAGTTACGGTCACAAAATATAAGGAAATAATAAACAGGCGAACTAATTGATTTTAGTTCGCCTGAATTTAATTTTTTATTTTATTGCATCCCAACTAGCTTGAATTTTATCTGCTACTTCTTTTGCAGATTTTCCGCTAGTGTAGTCTACCATACCAGTCCAGAATGATCCTGCTCCAATTGCACCAGGCATTAAGTCAGAACCGTCGAATCTAAATGTAGTAGCGTTAAGAAGAATTTGGTTTAAACCTCTAAACGTATCACTTGAGTGTTTACTCAAATCAATAAGTTTGTTTGGATTTAAAAAACCTGAACCTTCTATTTCCATCCATATCTCATTAGATTGAGGATGTCCTAGATAGTTCAAGAACTCTCTTGTAGCTTTACTATCTTTAGTAATTGCAAACAATGTTCCTCCACCTAATACAGGATTTCCTAAATCTTTTGTAGAATATGCTGGAAAGTAAAAGAAATCATAATCTTGTCCAGCTTTTACACCTTCGGGAAAGAAAGCAGGAATAAAACTTGCTTGTCTATGCATCATACATTTTGGTGGCGAACTAAATAAACCTTTTGGAGAGTCTCTAAAATCAGTTGTAGCAACTGCTTTAGATCCACCAGCAACATACTTGTCATTTTTTGCGAATGATCCAAAAAAATCCATTGCTTCAATAACTCTTTTGTCATTGAATGGCATTTCATTAGTAACCCACATATCATAAACAGAAGGTTTATGTGTTCTTAACATAATATCTTCCATCCAGTCAGTTGCAGGCCATCCTGTTGCATCACCTGATCCTAAACCAATACACCAAGGTGTATTACCGTCATCAGCCATTTTTTTAGTTAAAGCTATTAGTTCTTCCATTGTTTTTGGAACTTTGTATCCATTGTCTGAAAAGTTATCTGGTGAATACCAAACTAAACTTTTGACGTTTACTCTGTAAAAAAAACCAAAAAAATCTTTTTTACCATTTTTGTCAGGATAAGTACCTAAATCAACCCAAGATTGACCAGCTGCATAATTTTTTAATACCCATTTCTTCATATCGTTTCCAAGAGGAGTTAATCCTCCAAGAGCAGCGACGTTAGCAGCTAAACCAGGTTGTGGAAATATTGCTAAATTAGGTGGGCTTCCAGCTTTAACATCAATTATTATTTGTTGTTCAAAACTGTCTGATCCCCCATATTCAACTGTAGCTCCAGTAGCATCAGTAAAAGCTTTTATAACTTTTCTGAATTGTTCATCTTGTGGAGCTAGCCACGGTCCAGATATAACAACTTTTTGTCCACTTAGATCTGGGCCTTTGTATGCACCTGCCATCGCACTACTATTTAAGAATAGAGCTGCAAGAACAAATGCAAATATAAATTTAAATTTTTTGTACATTAACCCCCCTGTTTAAATTTAAAAAAAAATAATATATTGATAACTATTATCAAATACAACCAAAAGAATTTTGGATTATTTGAGAATTCAATACTAGTTTCTATTTAAGGTTGAAATTAATTTATTTTTTTTATTACATACAAAAAAAAGTTTTCTTGGAAAATTACCTTCTTCAAATTCATCAATCACAATATTTGAAAATCTATTTAATAAACTTTTAACTTTTTCTTTTGAAAAAAAATGAACTATAAAACCATCATTTTCATAGAGATCTTCTCCTCTATGAATTCCATTTTTATAGTCTCCATCTTTAGTGTGGCGAACAGTATAAATATTGAGTCCTCCAGGCTTTAAAATTCTACATATTTCATTATTTAGATATTCAAGGTCAGAATTTGATAAAGCCATACAATAAAGCATATGAGAAAAACATCCTTCTACTGAGTTATCTTCGAAAGGAAGTTTTTTTCTAATATCAAAAACTTTTGGTTTAATAAAATTAGTTAAATTTAGTTTTTGTGATTTATTTGTAATACTTTCAATTGAAGTTTTGCTATAATCCAGTGCTTGAACATAAATAGAATTTTTTGCAAAAAAAATTGTATCCCTTCCTAGCCCAGCCCCTAGTTCAATAATATTTTTTATATTTTTTTCTTTAAATGTTTCTAATGCTTTAGCTGCGGCTAAACTTGGCTCTAGACCAAACATCTCAGGCTTATTTAGGAAATTTTTTTCCCAATGCTGAGATTGTTGGTCTAAATACTTTTGATCCAAATTTATTTAATTGGGTCAGGTACCTTACGTAAATAAGGTTTTATTGTTTCCCAACCATCTGGATATATTTTTTTAGCTTCTTCATTTGTCACTTTAGGAACAATTATCACTTTCTCACCTGGCTTCCAGTCTGCCGGGGTAGCGATTTTATGCTTAGCTGTACGCTGCATTGAATCAATTGTTCTTAATATCTCGTGAAAATTTCGGCCAGTAGTCATTGGATAGGTTAAAAATAAACCAATTCTTTTATCTGGTCTAATAACGTAAACCGTTCTAACTGTTTCGTTGTCTACAGCTGTACGTCCCATTGATGTTGTTCCAGCATCACCCTCAAGCATATTATAAAGTTTAGCAACTTCTAATTTTTCATCGGCAACGATTGGATAGTTAGGTTTTAACCCACATACATCTTTGATATCATCTAACCACTTAACATGATCAGAAACTGGATCTACACTTAATCCCATTACTTTTACATTTCTTTTCTCAAACTCCGGTTTCATTTTAGCCAAAGCTCCAAGTTCAGTAGTACATACTGGAGTAAAATCTTTTGGATGTGAAAATAAAACACCCCAGCTATCTCCTAGCCACTCATGAAAAGATAATTTTCCCTCAGAAGTTTCTGCTGTGAAATCTGGTGCAAGACTATTAATTTTTAAAGTCATTTTTTTTCCTCTCTTAATGTTTTTTAGAAAGATTATAATCAAGATTGATTTGCTATGCAATTTTTTATACTGTGCAAAATTAAATATGATATTTGAGCAACTTTTCGACCAAAAATCTTCAACTTATACTTACATTTTGTCAAGTGGCAAAGGCAGAGAAGCATTAATAATTGATCCAGTTTTAGAACATACAAATGAATACATAAAAGTTTTAGAAAAATTAGAACTAAAGTTAGTTAAAGTAATAGATACACATATCCATGCAGATCACATAACTGCATTGAACGAATTAAATCAAAGAACTAATTGTACTAGAATTATGGGAGAAAAATCTAAATCAGAAGTTATTGATTTAAAAATAAAAGATAATGAAACAATTAAAATAGAAAATATTGAACTTAAAGCCATTTATACACCTGGACACACCGATTGTTCCTATAGTTACTTAATGAATGACAGAGTTTTTACTGGAGACACTCTTTTGATAAATGGAACAGGTAGAACAGACTTCCAAAATGGAAACTCATATGATGCTTACGACTCTTTGTTTAATAAGTTGTTAAAATTACCTGAAAAAACTTTGGTATACCCAGCTCATGATTATAATGGCAAAAAATATTCAACTATACAGACTGAAAAAAGTAATAATCCAAGACTTCAAGTGAAATCTAAAGAAGAATATGCAAAAATTATGAGCAGCTTAAATCTATCAAACCCTAAAATGATGGATATAGCAGTACCAGCCAATATAAAAGGTCTTAAATTAAATCAGTTATAGGTATCATCTTTAACCTTGTATTTTTATGAACAAATATTATATTTGTTGTATGGCTTGCAATAATCCTAAATGTAATTGCACAAACTGTATAAGCGATAAATGTTCTTGTGATGGAAACAAAGAATGTAATTGCAATCCTGAATCAATGAGTTGTTGTTGTAACAACTAATTGATCTTTTAAATAAATCATTTAAATTTTCATGAATAGTTTTTTAGAATCTGTAATTAATAGGGACCCAGCTGCAAAATCAAAATTAAGTGTGATATTAACTTATCCAGGTGTCAAAGCTGTTTTTTTTCACAGAATAGCAAATTTTTTTTCTATAGCTAAATTTGATTTAATAGCAAGAATGATTTCTCAATTTTCAAGATTTTTAACTGGAATTGAAATTCATCCTAGGGCCAAAATAGGGAAAAATTTATTTATTGATCATGGCATGGGAGTTGTAATTGGGGAAACATCTGAGATTGGTGATAATGTAACTATATATCATATGGTTACTTTGGGAGGAATTTCACCAAGTATAAACTCTGACAATCAAAGAAATACTAAAAGACATCCAACTTTAAATGATAACGTTGTTGTTGGTTCTGGCGCACAAGTACTTGGACCGATAGTAATTGGAAAAAATGCTAAAATTGGTGCTAACGCTGTTGTAACAAAAGATGTTACAGAGAATGCAGTAATGGTTGGCATACCTGCAAAAAATGTTGGTACTACTACTGAAGAGTTTAAACCATATGGTATAGCTAATGGAGATAATAAATGAAAGACCAGCAAAATAATTTCATTGAAGGTATAGGAAATACTCCTTTAATTAAACTTAAAACTGCTTCTGAAATTACTGGTTGTAACATATATGGAAAAGCAGAATATTTAAACCCTGGAGGATCAGTAAAAGATAGAGCTGCTTTAGCATTAATAAAAGATGCTGAAGAAAAAAAATTAATTTCCAAAGGGGGAATAATTGTAGAAGGTACAGCTGGAAATACTGGAATTGGTTTATGTTTAATTGGAAATTCTAAAGGTTACAAAACTATTATTGTAATGAACGATAATCAAACCCAAGAAAAAAAAGATACATTAAAAAATATAGGAGCTGATTTAAGATTAGTTCCACCAAAACCTTACAAGGATGATGGTAACTATGTAAAGGTTGCAGGAAGGCTTGCTGAAGAACTTAAAAAAACAAATAATTATGGTGTAGTTTGGGCAAATCAATTCGATAACACAGCAAATGCAAAAGGTCATTATGAAACAACAGGGCCAGAAATTTGGGATCAAACTGATGGTAAAGTTGATGGATTTATTTGTTCTTCAGGAACAGGAGGAACAATAAGTGGGGTAAGCAAATATTTAAAAGAAAAAAATAAAAATATTAAAATTTATTTATCTGATCCGGCTGGTTCTGCTCTTTATAACTATATTCAAAATGGTGAATTAAAAAGCGAAGGTGGATCAATTACAGAAGGTATCGGATCTAGTAGAATAACTGCTAACTTCGCTGAAGCAAAAATTGATGGGGCTTTTTCAATAAGTGATCAAGAGTCTTTACCTATTCTTTATAATTTAATTTTAAATGAAGGATTAAGTTTAGGAACAAGTTGTGGTGTTAATATAGCTGGAGCAATTAAATTAGGCAAAAAACTTGGACCAGGAAAAACAATTGTAACTATTCTTTGCGATAAATCTGACAAATACAATAGTAAATTGTTTAATAAAAAATTCCTTAAAGAAAAAGGCTTGCCTTATCCAAACTGGCTCTAGTAAGTTAATATTTATTTATTTTATTTATGAAAAATGAAGAAGATGAAATTTTGAAAGAAGGGCAAGTAAAAATTGTAAAACCTTTTGGACCAACCGTTGCAATGGTTAAAATTCCAAAAAATTTGATTGAAAGTTTAAACAACTACATTGATAAAGTCGTTGAAGACAAAAAAAAGTCTAATGAACTTGACTACGGAAAAAAACTTGTTGGTGATGTTACTCAAGAATTTGTATTAGAGAAAGAATTTGCTAAAAAAATAGGTTGGATTGATTTTTTAAGCAAAGGCACAGCTTCATGGATTTCTTTTTCTACAGGAAAAAAAATTACTAAATTTAATTTAATTAAATCTTGGATAGTAAGACAGTTTAGAAATGAATATAATCCTTTACATTGGCATGGAGGGCACATTTCTGGAGTTGGTTATTTAAAAGTTCCTCAAAGTCTAGGTGAACCAATTCAAAAAGATTCAAAAATTGATAACTCCAATGGCCATCTAGAGTTAATTCATGGAACTAGAATGTTTCTATCTGATTCTTCTGTTAAATTTAAACCTGTTGTAGGTTATTTTTATTTTTTTCCAAATTACATGATGCATACTGTTTATCCTTTTACTGGAACTGATGAGGAAAGAAGATCTATATCATTTAACGCTAATATTGATCCTGAAATTTACAATGTCTATGGTGGATAAAAAATTATGGCTGAATTAATAGCATTTATTGGTGTTGGTAATATGGGCAACCCAATGGTTGAAAATTTAATTAAATCTGGAAAAAAAGTACGTGTTCATGATGTGTCAAAAAAAATGCAAGAAAGAGCTAAAGAAAAAAAATTTGATATTGCCAATAACATTGATGATCTTTTAAAAGATAATATTTCGACTGTAATTACTATGCTACCTGCAGGAAAAAATTCTAGAGAAGTTTATTTGGGAAAAGATGGAATAATAAATAAAGTTTCTAAAGATTGTTTATTAATCGACTGTTCAACAATCGATATTAAAACTTCAATTGAAATAGGAACAAAAGCAAAAGAAAAAGAGATTAAAATGATAGATGCTCCAGTTAGTGGAGGAGTTATGGGAGCAAAAAATGCTACTTTAACTTTCCTAGTAGGTGGTAGTAAAGAAGCTTTCGATCTTGCTAAACCACTTTTAGAAATTATGGGGAAAAATATTTTTCATGCGGGTGAACTTGGATGTGGAAATGGTGCAAAAATTTGCAACAACTTGGCACTTGGAATTTCTATGATAGGTGCATCAGAAGCTTTAATGTTAGCTAAAAGATTAAACATAGATATTAAAAAAGTTCATGAAATAATGAAAAATGCATCTGGTAATAGTTGGCCAATATCAGTTTACCCACCTCTACCCGGACTTAAAGATGGAGTGCCATCTAATAATAAATATAGACCAGGATTTTCAGCAGGTATGATGAATAAAGATTTAAAACTTGCAATTGAATCTGCAAAAGAAGTTAAAGCTAATACTCCTTTGGGTTCTAAAGCAAATGATATTTACAGTAAATTTTGTGAAGAAGGAAATAGCAATAAAGATTTTTCAGCAATTTCAAAAGTTGTTGGTGGTGATGCATGGGATTATGAAATAGAAGACTAATTAATCTGCATAATTGACTTGTAATAAAAGCATAACAAATATTAAATAGAATAAGTTAAAATAAAAAAAGGAGAAAATATGGAAAAAGAAATGCTTGCAATAGCAAAACTTAAATCTGGTGAAGGAAAATTTGAAAAGTTCATGGGATTTATGCAATCAGATGAGGGAATGGCAGTGAGAAAAACTGTTGCTCATGTTGAAAAAACAGTTCCAGGAATAGGTCCGGATAAAAGTTATGTTATGTTTAAAGTTTCAGTTCATAATGAAGAAGAAATGAAAAAGTTCGCTTCAGGTAATAATCCGATAGCGAAACCTATTTTCGATGAATGTATCGAAGTTGTTGAAATGTATGAATTGAACAAAGTTAATCTATAAGGATTAATAAAAATGGCTGGGTACGCAATAACCCAAATTGAAGTAACTAACCCTGAAGACTACAAAGAGTATTTAGCAAAGGTTACAGATATAGTTACAAAATTTGGTGGAGAATATTTAGTAAGAGGTGGAGAATTTCAATGTTTTGAAGGTGAGTGGAAATATCCTAGAACAGTAGTAATTAAATTTCCCTCTTATGAAAAAGCTTTGGAATGGTATAATTCAGAAGAATACAAACCGGTAAGACAGATACGGTTAAATAATTCTGTCGGAAATTTTATAATAGTTAAAGGAGCATAAAATGTCTATTTTAGAAAAATATAATAAAGCAATGGACAACAAAGACGAAGCAGCTATGAACGAAATCTTGCATGATGATTACAATTTTGTAATGCATAAATCAGGCAATGTTTTAAAGAAAACAGATGTTATTAAATGGGCTATGAGTGGTGACATTAAAAGAGACAAAACAAGAATAATATATGAAAATAATGAAATTGGTATTGAGCATGCTTTTGTTACTTTTGATGATGGAAATGTTGAGGCAGTAATGGCAGTTTTTAAATATAAAGATGGTAAAATAATTTCTTTAGAAACTGGCGCAACGCCAATGCCTAAGTAAAGATTATCAATGAGTAAAGTAATTGGTTTTGTTATGATTGGAACCAATGATCTTGAAAAATCATCTAAGTTTTATGATGCTATATTAGCTCATCTTGGAATGAAAAGAATTACCGTAACAGAAAGATATATTGGATATGGTTCAAGCGAAGGTAATGGAGTAAAGTTTTACATTACAAAACCACACAACAAAGAAAATGCAACAGCGGGCAATGGTACAATGGTTGCTTTATCAGCAGAAACAAAAGAAGCTGTTGATAAATTTCATACAACAGCTTTAAAAAATGGAGCTATTAATGAGGGAGATCCAGGAGTAAGGTCTGATGGAAATTACTATGGTTATGTACGTGATCATGACGGTAATAAAATTACAGCTAGATGCGTTTTAAGTTAGATGAATAATATTGATTTTTATTTCTCTATTGGAAGTACTTATACTTACCTTTCGATTACAAGAATTTTAGATGTTGAAAAAAAACATAATATAAAATTTCAATGGAAACCATTCAGTGTAAGAGTAATCATGAAAGAAATGAACAATATTCCTTTCCCTAAAGATAAACAAAATAAAGTTGATTATATGTGGAGAGATATTGAAAGACGTGCAGAGGGTTACGGTTTTTTTGCAAAGACACCTGTGCCCTACCCTTTAACTCAATTCGATTTAGCAAATAAACTTGCAATACTGGGATTAAAAGAAGGATGGGGAATTGATTATGTTAGAACAACCTACAGAAGATGGTTTCAAGAAGGAAAAGAACCAGCGATAGAACCTAATATTTCTGAGATATGTTCAGAACTTAAATTAGATAAAGAAAAAATTATTACAAAAGCAAATTCTGAAGAAATAGAAAAAGAGTACTTAGCTAATACCGAAAGTGCAAGAAATAATAAAATTTTTGGTAGCCCTTCATTCATAGTTAATAATGAAATTTTCTGGGGAGATGATAGAATGGAAGATGCTATAACTTGGTCGAAAAAAAATGGGTAATATTACAGCTTATATAATTTTAATTGTTGCAGTAGTTTTGGGTACAGCTTCAAATGGTTTCGCTAAAGGAGCTCAGGGTTTTACATTGTTAATACCAAGTGTTTTAACAGCAATAACTATTGTCGGATGTATGTATACTTTATCTCTTGTAATGAAAACAATTCCTGTTGGAATTACTTATGCATCGTTTGCTGGATTATGTATTATCGCGACTACAATAGTTGGGATGTATAAATTTAATCAAATGCCTGATCTTTATACAATATTAGGACTTGCTTTAATTATTGCAGGTGTATTAATTGTAAACTTGCTAGGTAATACAAATAATTAATAATGAATCAATTTTCTGGATATATTTTTTTAGTATTAGCAGTAATTTTTGGAATTGCCTCTAATAGTTCTTTAAAAATGACTGAAGGTTTTACAAAACTTGTTCCTTCAATTTATTGCTCAGTATTAATTGTTTTATGTATTTTATTTTTAGCTAAAGCAATGATGACGATACCAGTTGGTTTTACTTACGCTACTTATGGAGGTCTGACAATTACAGCTGTAACAATTTTTGGTATCTTAAAATATAATCAGATGCCAAATCTATATGGAATAATTGGCATTGCTTTAATTGTAGTTGGTGTTTTAGTTGTTAATTTATTAGGAAAAGCTAACTAATTATTTCATAAAATCATCAACTTCAACTTGATAACCTTCAACTAATCTGTTTGTTTCATTGGCCATTCCAGTTACTGCAATCATTTCATTAAGCATTTCATCTGTTGCACCTTTTTTTTTAGCTGCAAGGCTGTGAGACTTTATACAATATTCACAACCATTTGTTATCGATACTGCGACATATATTAGTTCTTTAACTACTGGATCAAGAGCTCCCTTTTTCATTACTTGCTTTAATGAAGTCCAGGTTCTCTCTAATGTTTCAGGATTGTTTGCAAGGCTTTTCCAAAAGTTTGGGACCTCTGTAATTTGTCTTACACTTTTTATTTCATCAAATATTTCTTTAACTTTTCCTTTTGCTTCGTTTTCTTGGATTGGTTTAAAGATTGGCATTTTTCCTCCTTTAGTTAAATATTTTTTTCATTTTTTCAGACCAGCATCAAGATAATTATGAATATAATCAAACCAATTATAGGAACAAAGAAATGTTGCATATTGTTATTCTACCACAATCCCTAAAAGTTTTTTCATTAGTTGTAAATTGATTCAATTTTTGGCATTAATGTTAATAACTCTTTTGTGTATTCATGATTTGGATTTTTAAATAATTCTTCAGTCATTGAAACTTCACAAAGTTTTCCATTTTTTAATACTGCTATTCGATCACACATTTGTCTTACCACTGGTAAATCATGACTAATAAATAAGATTGTCAGATTTAATTGTTCCTGTAAATCTTTTAATAAATTCAATATTTGCGCTTGAATACTAACATCTAGTGCAGAAGTTGGTTCATCACAAACAAGAAGTCTTGGTTGAGTTGCAAGAGCTCTTGCGATTGAAATTCTTTGTCTTTGACCTCCAGAAAATTCGTGAGGATAACGTTCGGCTGATTGTTGAGTTAATTCAACAGACTCTAATAAATCATAAATATAACTATCTATATCTTTTGAACTTATTGAAGGATTATGAAGCTTTATAGGTTCGGCAACTATATCTTTCACTTTTAATCTTCCATTTAATGAAGAGTATGGATCTTGAAATATCATTTGAATTTGTTTCCTAAATTTCATCATTTCTTTGTTGCTTTTAATTTTTGTTATACAAACATTGTCAAAATATATATTTCCTGTGCTTGGTTTAAATAAATTAACAATCATTTTAGCAATGGTAGATTTTCCACTGCCGCTCTCTCCTACTAGTCCAAATGATTGACCTTCTTTAATATCAAATGTCACATCATCTACAGCCATTACGGAGTTTTTTGAGCTTTCTGTAAAAAAACTATCATCAAATGTTTTGCTTAAATTCTTAACTTGAACTAAATCTTGATTAACAATTTCCTTTTTTGTCCATCTATTTAATATTTTAATGTTTGTTTCACTTTGTTTTTTATTTTCTTTTTCAATAATTATAAATCTATCTATTTTTTTATTTGTAGGAGGAACAGAACTTACAAGACTTTTTGTATAAATTTCTTTTGGGTTTGTTAATATTTC
>CACDEK010000004.1 GCA_902551735.1 uncultured Pelagibacteraceae bacterium
GACTGGAGTTTTGCATCAGCTATGGGACTTATGCTGCTAACAGGTGTTTTAGTTGTTTACTGGATTTATAACAAACTTGTTGGAATCGATAATATTAAATTAGGATAGAGATAAATATGGCTTTACCAAAATATACAGAAACTCGTTATAGAATTTGGCACTATACATATTTAACAATTTGTAGTTTTGTATTTTTCTTTTTAATAGCTCCATTGTTTGTAATTTTTCCTCTGTCATTTAATGCTGAAGAATTTTTAGTTTTTTCAGATGGAATGAAAAGACTTGATCCTGATGCTTTTTCTTTAAGATGGTATCATGATATGGTTTACGGTACTAAAAATCCATGGGGACTTGCAGCAAAAAATAGTTTTATTATTGCAATATTCGCAACGATGGGAGCTGTATTACTTGGAACAGTTGCTGCTTTAGGGTTAAGCAGTAGACATATGCCATATAAAGGATTGATAATGGCAACTTTAATTTCACCAATGATTGTTCCTCTTATTATTTCAGGAGTCGCAATTTTCTTTTTTATTGCAAAAATTGGATTGGCAGCAACACATCTTGGAATTATTATAGCCCACATAATATTAGGAACTCCATTTGTGGTCATTACTGTTACTGCTACGCTATCAGGTTTTGATCACAGTGTAACTAGAGCCGCAGCAAGCCTTGGAAGTGATCCTGTTAATACTTTTATGAAAATAACTTTACCTTTAATTTTACCCGGAGTTATATCCGGCGCATTGTTTGCATTTGTTACATCTTTTGATGAAGTTGTGGTAGTTTTATTTTTAGCAGGATTAGACAATACAACAATACCAATTCAAATGTGGACTGGTTTAAGAGAACAATTAAGCCCAACTATACTTGCTGTTGCTACTTGTTTAATTGTTCTTTCGACGCTAATACTTGTTACTGCAGAACTTTTAAGAAGAAGATCTGAAAGAATAAGAGGTATTAGTAGATAATTTACACTAGCACATTTCAAATTATGGAAATAAAAAAAGTTGTTGTTATAGGCTCAGGAACCATGGGCAGTGGTATAGCTGCTCAGTTATGTAATGCAAATATACCAGTAACTTTATTAGATTTAAAAACAGAAATAAGTCAAAAAGCAAAAGATAGAATTTTTAAATCAAGACCACCTTTATTAATTGATAAATCAAATATTGATAACATCAAAGTCGGCAACATTTCAGATGATTTTAATATAGTAGGTGAGGCTGATTGGATTGTTGAGGCAGTGGTGGAGAGAATAGATATAAAACACAATATTTATGATAAAATATTTAAAAGTAGAAAAGAAGGAGCTATTGTATCTTCAAATACTTCATCAATACCTATTAAAGTATTATCCCAAAATTTAACTGAAGAACAAAAAAAAGATTTTTGCATTACCCACTTTTTTAATCCAGTTAGATATATGGGCCTTTTAGAAATAGTTAAAAATGAAAACAATGATCTTAATAAAATTAATTCTTTAAAAGTTTTTTGTGAAAATCTTTTGGGAAAAGGTGCAATTATTTGCAATGATACTCCTGGATTTTTAGGAAACAGAGTAGGGGTTTATGCAATGCAAGTTGCGATGACAGAGGCGTTCAAAATGAAGTTATCCATAGAAGAGGCAGATGCAGTGTTCGGTAGACCAATGGGAATTCCAAAAACTGGAGTATTTGGTTTATATGACTTAATCGGAATTGATTTGATGGCCGATGTATTAAAAAGCTTTATTAAAGAATTACCACAAAATGATGAATTTCAAATTGTTGCTAAAGAAATTCCATTAATAAAAAAATTAATTGAGAGTGGTTATACTGGTCGAAAAGGTAAAGGTGGATTTTACCGTATGAATAAAACAGATGGTAAGAAAATTCTTGAAGCAATTAACTTAGAAACAGGAAATTATTCTGTTTCTAAAAAAATTGATTTAAAATTAGACAAAGTAGACCTTAAAACTCTAATCAATAGAAAAGATAAATACGGTGAATATGCCTGGTCGGTTATTTCAAAAATAATAAAATACGCTTCTTCATTAGTTCCAGGAATTACTGATAAATTTAATGATATTGATGAAGCTATGAGACTTGGTTTTAATTGGGTTAAAGGACCATTTGAAATGCTAAAAGAAATAGGAGTTAAAAATTTTTTTGAAAAAGTTGATAGTTTTGAAAATAACAAATTTTTAGAAAATTTATCCAAAAAAAAAGATGAAAATTTTTACGGGGAAAGACAACTTTATACAAACATAGAAACTGTTGGTAAAATTAAACCAAAAGCTATCAAAGTTGATAAAAACAATTCGGCAGAAATTTATAGATTTAAGGATTTTAATATTGTGGAATTTACCACTAAGGCAAATACTTTAGATTATGAATCAATGGACTCACTAAAAAAAGCAACAGACAAACCACTAATAATTATTAATGAAAGTATGCAATTTTCAGCAGGAGTAAATTTAACTTATACAATGGATTTTGCTGACAAAGGAGATTTCAAATCCATTGAAAAGTTTATCAAATATTTTCAAGAAACTTGTAAACATTTAAAGTACTCAAAATACCCAGTAGTTTCTGCTCCTTCAGGTTTAACTTTAGGAGGTGGATTTGAGGTGCTTGTTCAAAGTAATTTTGTTGCATCTCATACAAACATTGTAGTTGGATTAGTAGAGACAATTGTTGGATTGGTGCCAGCAGGTGGTGGTTGCAAAGAAATGCTGTGGAGATGGTTCCAGTCAGACGAAGCTAAAAAAGACCCAGATTATGCTCCACTAAAAGTATTCGAAATTATTGGATATGCAAAAACTGCTACATCTCCAACAGAAGCTGAACCTTTAAAATATTTAAGGCCAGAGGATGAGAAGATAATGAATAGAAATAGCTTGCTGTCAGTATCAAAAAAGATTTTAGAAAAAAATAAAAATTTTGTACCTCCTAAAGAATGTGAATTTAATTTATCTGGAAAACCGCTTAAAGAAAAAATGATTAAGGTTTTAGAAAAACTTTATAATGAAAAAGTTATTTTAGATCATGGAGTTGAGGTTGGAAAAGAATTGGCTAATGTTTTAAGTGGTGGCGAAACATCAATAGATAAAACTTTAACTGAAAAAGATTTATATCAATTAGAGTTAAACTCTTTTATGAAATTGATCGAAAATCAAAAAACCCAAGACAGAATTAGGCACACTTTGTCTTCTGGTAAACCGCTTGTAAATTAGTTAAAGTATATCTATGAGCACTGAAACGATTTCTTTTAATTGGAAATGTAAACATACTTGGATACAAAGTGCGAAAAATACTGCTTGGTGTGTATTGGGTTGTTCCATAGGCGATTTTGGAACGATATTATTTTTTCAGTTAAGTCAAATACCTTTTCCTTTAATTGGAATAATGACATTAGCAATAATTAATGGATTGATAACCAGCATAATGCTTGAAACATTTATAATGATTAAACAAAAATTTAGTTTTGTTGAGGCATTTAAAGCGGCAACCGGTATGAGCCTTATATCTATGATAGGCATGGAAGTTGCAATGAACCTTACTGATTATCTTTTAACAGGAGGAGCAATCTTAACACTTTCAGTAATACCAATAATGCTTGTCGTGGGTTTTTTAACTCCTTGGCCTTATAATTACTTTTTACTTAAAAAATTTAATAAAAGTTGTCATTAATTCAACATTTTAAAAAAATTTATAAAATCAGGCCTTAATACATACTCACCTTTATCACTATATTTAATTTTTTTTAATACCTCTAAACCATAAATTACTTTTCCTACAGGTGTATACTCTCCCTCAAATAATGGAGCATCTTGAAGTAATATAAAAAATTGACTATCTTCAGTATTTTTTTCATCTGTTCTAGCTAATGCAACTGAACCTTTTTTAAAATCAAATTTTTTTTCTAGCTCTGATTTTATAGTTCCATATTTAGATTTTCCTGTTCCTATATAAGCGTAATTTAAATTACTTTTTTTTCCAAATTCTAAATCACCAGATTGAACTAATACATTTTTTATAACTCTGTGAAAAGCAACATTATTATACTCTCCAGACTCAATTAACATTTTAAATCTTTCAACAGAATTTGGTGAAACATCTGGATAGAGTTCTATAATAACATTTCCACAGTAAGCATTTAGTATTGCAATATTTTTTGGTTTTACAAAATTTATTTTTTTTGGGTCATAATTTTTTACAAATAAACATTTGTTTTTTATCACTATGAAAGATCCAAAGAATAAAATTGCTAAAACTATAACAAATAGCAACAGAACTTTTTCAGATGAAGTTTGTTTTAATTTTTTTATCATTTAATTAAAATTAAAATTTTCATCAATTTTTAAGATATTTTTTTTTATAAAAAGTATTTTTTTATTTAGAATGGGATCCAGTAAGGCTTTATTTTCTATTTTTTTACTATCAATTATTAGAAAAGAAAATACTTCAGCCATATCTTCAGAAGCAGTGGACATGGAGTATTCTGTTACAAATCCTTTATTTTCTTTTATTAACGATAAATCTAATCGGTCTGAGCAAGTTGAACATTTGGCATATTTAAATTCTGAATTATTAAAATTTTTCCAAATTTCATAATAAAATTTTTCTTTATGACTTTCATTTATCATATGAAATATTTCATGATGTAATACTCTTTCAAAATATTTTTCATTAAATTTTATATCAATTACTAACGTTTTAGTTTTTGGATTTGGAACACCTGCTCCACTAATTTGAGATACTGAAAGATTTTCACATAGAACAATATATTTAAGATTAATTTTTTTTAAAAAGGTAGAGGTGTACTTATTCAAATTTTTTTCAATTATAGGCATTTTTTTTTCAATTTCTTTTTCACTAGAATTAAAACATGAAACGCTGTTATCTTTTATTCCTACCTCAAATGGTTTCATTGCTTTTAAATATTTAAGACCATTTTTAGAATTGCTACTATGTATTTCCAAGTTTGGTATTTTAATTAGGTAGTAAATTGTGTTAGCATTAACAGGTGAAATAAATATAAGAATTGATAGAATAATTTTTAAAAATTTCATAAGCAAATATAATGAAAAAAAAAAGAAATAAAAACCCAATACAGCCAGTATTAGGAACTAAAGTTCCAAGATACGCAGGACCTAATACATTTGCAAGATTACCAGAGTTAAGAGATGTCGAAAGTTGCGACGTCGCTATAGTTGGAATTCCCTTTGATGCTGGAACAAGTTATAGACCTGGAGCTAGATTTGGACCGCAAAGTATAAGACAAGCTTCAAGACATTTAAGAACAAATTATCATCCAAATTATGATGCGGAACCTTTTAAAGTACAACAAGTTGCTGATGCAGGTGACATCTCATGTAATCCATTCAATATAAATGAAGCAATTAAACAAATTGAAAAAGGTGCAACAGAACTACTAAAAAAAGTAGGAGGTATAATTAGTATGGGAGGAGATCACACAATTGCTTTTCCTTTATTAAGATCGATTAACAAAATTAACAAGGGCCCGGTAGCTTTAGTACATTTCGATGCACATCTTGATACTTGGGATACTTATTTTGGAGCACCATACACTCATGGAACACCATTTAGAAGAGCGCGAGAAGAAAATTTATTTTTAGATGACGCATCAATGCATGTAGGAATAAGAGGTCCGCTTTATAGCAGAGATGATTTAAAAAACGATGCAAGTTTTGGATTTAAAATAATTCACTGCGATGAATTTCAAACTCAAGGAATTGATAAAATAGTTGAAAGAATTAGAAAAAGAGTAGGTGATAAACCATTATATTTATCAATAGATATAGATGTTTTAGATCCCGCGCATGCTCCCGGAACAGGCACTCCTGAAATTGCAGGCATGACCACAAGAGAAATAGTAAATGTTTTAAGAGGACTTTCAGGTATGAATTTGATTTCTGCTGATGTTGTTGAGGTTGCACCCGCTTATGATCATGCTGAGCTTACATCCTTAGCAGCAGCAACAATAATTTATGAATTAACAAATTTATTTGCAAATAAAAAACTTTAGGATAAATTTGCGCAATGTTAGATAAAAAAAATTTTTATATTGATGGTAAGTGGACTTCTCCAATCGAACCCAGAAATTTTAAAGTTATTGATCCTTCAAACGAGGAGATATGTGCAGAAATCTCTCTTGGAGGAAAAAAAGATATAGATAAAGCTGTTACTGCAGCAAAAAAAGCTTTTGAAACTTGGGCTTTCACTAAAAAAGAAGAAAGAATTGAATTATTAGAAAAATTATATGTTATTTATAAAAAAAGATGGGCCGAAATGGCAAAGCTCATTACTCTTGAAATGGGAGCGCCAATGAAATTTTCCACAGAAATGCAAGCAGCTACAGGTGCTAGCCATATAAAATCTTTTAAAAATATATTGAAAGATTTTAAATTTGAAAAAGATTTAGGAGAAGAAAAGAATAATCAAAAATTATTGTATGAACCCAAAGGAGTTTGCGCCTTGATCACACCTTGGAATTGGCCAATAAACCAGGTTAACTTAAAAGTAATTCCAGCACTAGCGTCAGCATGTACAGTGGTTTTAAAACCTTCAGAGATTGCACCTTTATCATCAATGTTGCTTGCAGAAATGATTGATGAAGCAAAATTTCCTGCTGGTGTTTTTAATTTAGTTAATGGAGATGGAGCAATTACTGGCGATGCTTTAACTAGCCATCCTGATATTGATATGATTTCATTTACCGGCTCAACAAGAGCTGGCGCTTTAATTTCACAAAATGCAGCAAAAGATTTTAAAAGAATAAGTTTAGAATTGGGTGGAAAAGGTGCAAATATAATTTTTAAGGATGCTGACTCAGAAGCGGTAGCAAGAGGTGTTTTAAGATGTTTTAGAAATTCAGGACAATCGTGCAATGCTCCTACAAGGATGCTTGTTGAAAAATCAATTTATAACGAAACTGTTGAAAAAGTTAAAGAATTAGCAAATAACACCAAAGTAGATTCTCCTGAAAAAGACGGAGATCATATTGGACCAGTAGTTTCTGAAGTGCAATTTAATAAAATTCAAACTTTAATTCAAAAAGGAATTGATGAAGGTGCAAAATTAGTTGCTGGAGGTACTGGAAAACCTAAAGGCTTAGAAAAAGGCTATTATGTAAAACCAACGGTTTTTGCTGATGTGAATAATCAAATGGAGATAGCAAGAACTGAAATTTTTGGCCCAGTATTATCTATAATTCCTTTTGAAAACGAAGAAGAGGCAATTTCAATTGCTAATGATACTCCTTATGGATTAACAAATTATATTCAGACACAAGATAAAGAAAAAGTAAAAAGAGTAGCAAGAAAACTTAGATCAGGAATGGTAGATGTGAATGGAGTTGGTATAGCTGTAGGTTCACCATTTGGTGGTTATAAACATTCTGGAATTGGTAGAGAAGCTGGAACTGAAGGTTTAATTGAATTTTTAGAAGTAAAAACAGTTGGTGGGTGGAATTAAACTTTTTTCATAAAACATTATTTTTTAAATAATCAAAATATCCATTTTGGGTTAAATTAATATTATATATCAAGGTTAAAAAAAACCATCAAAAATTTTCATTTACATAAGTTTTAAAATGTTTAGCGTTTGCTTTAAACTATATAGAAGAAAGGAGAATATAATGGGTAAATCTTCTAAACTATACAATAAAGATTTAGCTCCAACACCAAGTAGTGAAAAAAAGTGGGGTTGGTTTGAAATCTTTAACGTATGGGCAAATGATGTACAAAGTTTATTTGGATATACTTTGGCAGCATCATTATTTTTAGCCTCAGGGCTAAATGGTTGGGCTGTATTTATAGCATTAATCCTTGCAGGATTTTTTATAATGTGGCTTGTCAACTTATCAGGTAAACCAAGTGTTAAACATGGTATTCCTTACCCGGTATTTGCAAGAGTTAGCATGGGCGTATTTGGAGCAAACTTTCCAGCCATGGCTAGAGGACTTGTTGCAATGTTTTGGTATGGAGCACAGACTTACGCAGCTTCAACAGCTGTAGCACTTTTAATAACTGCTATTACTGGAATACAAGGGGAAGTAATGTTCCTTGGAATGACAGGTGTAATGTGGGTATCTTTTATATTTGTGTCTGCATTTCAAGTATATTTATTCTGGCAAGGTGTAGATCTTGTTAGAAGATTCTTAAATTTTGCAGGACCTGCTGTTTATGTTGTTATGTTAATTTTAATGATAGCAATATGGGCTAAAGCTGGCGGAGGACTGTTATCAGAAGTTGGTGAAATATTTTCTGGTGGAGCGCGTTCTGGTGGTTTTGAAGGTTTAGGATCATTTGGAGCTTTCTTAGCTGTATTTTCGATTATGGTTGGTTATTTTGCAGCAGTAGTAATAAACTTTGGTGACTTCGCTAGATTTGTTAAAAATGAAGATGAAATGAAAAAAGGAAATCTATGGGGATTAGTAGGTAACGTTGTTTTCTTTTCATTTATAACTTTAATGATTACTGGAGGAACAATTGCAATATTCGGAGAATATATTGCACAACCCACAGATATGGTTGCAAAAGTAGACAATCTACTTTTAACTATTATTGCAGCTTTTGCATTCTTTGCAGCTACAGTTGGTATTAATATGGTTGCTAACTTTATACCTCCTGCATATGACCTTGCTAATTTAATGCCTAGCAAAATTAATTTCAGAATTGGTGGACTAATAACTGCAATTTGTGGATTTATAATTGGAGGAATGTGGGTAGCGGTAATTACTAAAATGGGAATGTTTCCATTTGTTAATACGCTTGGAGCAATTTTAGCACCAGTGTTTGGTATAATGATTGTCGATTACTATATAATAAAAAAACAAAAACTAGATGTAGATGATTTGTTTTCAGAAAGTGCTAGTGGAAAATATCACTACAATGGTGGTTTTAACGGAAAGGGAATGTTAGCTTGGGCATTATCTGGTTACATTGCAGTTGGATCCGTATGGCCAAACATACTAGTTTTAGGACTTGGTGATTTCTTCGCTAATTTAGGCGGAGGTGGTGGATATGCTTGGATGATAGGAGCAGCATTAGGTGCTATCATTCACTTAGCTATATCTGGTAGACAAAAGTAAACAATATATTTTAAATTTTAAACTCGCCGCATTAAATTGCGGCGGGTTTTTTTTTAGATAATTAATTAAATTTTTTCATTTTATTTAATGGTTTTAATATCAAACCATTTGACAATAAATTTTCTTTTATTGATTTAGCTGTTGCAAGAGAACTTAGATTGTCTCCGTGTATACAAACAGAGTCAATTTCACAAGGTATTTGTTTACCAGAAAAACAGTTTAAAGCTTGATTTTTAACCATACTGAGCACATGTTTTTTTGCTATTTCAGGATCAGTTATTAAGGCGTGTTCTTTTGATCTTGATACAAGATTTCCATTATCTTCATAGTTTCTATCAGCGAAAATTTCACATGCTATTTTCATATTTAATTTTTTAGCAGCAATTTCCATTTTAGATCCTGTAGGTGCAAGAAAAATTATGTTTTTATCAATACTGGATATTGCTTTAGCAATAGTATTTGCCAAATCCAAATCTTCACAAGCCATATTGTTAAGCGCTCCATGAGGTTTTATATGAGTTACATCTTCGTTATTTTTTAAAGCTATTTTTTGTAAAATTTCGTATTGATCAATAATTAATTTAGTTACTTCTGAAGAAGAAAGATTGATTCTTTTCCTACCAAAATTTTCTGGATCCTTAAATGATGGATGGGCTCCAATACTTACACCGTTTGCTTTAGAAATTTTAATAACCATGTTCATTGTTTCATCATCTCCAGCATGATAACCACATGCAATATTAGCTGAATTAACTATATTCAGTAACTCAGGGTCATTTTCAATAGAATGAAACTTTGATTTTTCTCCTAAATCACAATTGATATTAATTTCCATAATATTAATAGTTGAAGTATAACACGACATGATAAAAAATATATCAAATCTTGGTGACGCAGCATTATATTGTGATTTTGGTGAAGAAGTTAATAAAGAAATTAATTCAATAGTAATTAATTATTTTAACAATATAAAAGAAAAAAAAATTTTAGGAATTACCAATATTGCTCCCTCATATAACAAATTAATTATAACTTTTGATTTAAGCTTAACAAATTTTGACAAAATAAGTGAGATAATAAAAGGTATAAATATAAAACCTTACGAAAACAGTAAAAATAAATTAATAAAAATTCCTATATGTTGTGATGACGAGTTCGCATTAGATATTGATAGACTTGAAAAAAATTTTGAAATTTCAAAAGATCAAATCCTAAAAACTTTTTTTTCTAAAGAATATTTTTGTTACATGACAGGTTTTATTGCAGGTATGCCTTTCTTAGGAGATATTGATCAAAACATCAGATTAAAAAGATTAGAAACTCCAAGAGTAAAAGTTCCCAAAGGATCTGTAGGTATAACAGAAAAATTTTGCAATATCTATACATTTGAAAGTCCAGGTGGTTGGAACATTATTGGAAACTCACCAATAAAAGTTTTTGATAAATCCAATAAGGTAAATCCGGCTCTAATTAATCCTGGTGATACTGTTAGTTTTTACAAAATTAATATGAAAGAATATAAAAATTGGAATGAGTAATTATAATTTTCAAGTTTTGCGAGCAGGAATAAATACTACTTTTCAAGATAAAGGTAGAAATAATCTTTATCATATAGGAATACCTTTTAGTGGAGCAATGGATAATCGTAATTACCTAATAGCAAACTATTTAGCTGGTAATAAAAAAAATACAACAGTTATAGAATTTGCTTATCAAGGTCCATTATTAAAATTTAATGGTGAAAAAATTTGTTTAGTAATAACAGGGGATGTAACTTTTAATATTATAAAAAAAAATTTAAATGTAGAAAAGGGAAACTGTTATCAATCATATTATCTTACAGATGGTGACCAAATAGATATTTTATCAACCAATAGATCGGTTTATGGTTATTTGGCAGTAAGTGGAGGTTTTAACGTTGAATTATTCTGGAATAGCAGTTCCACAAATACTAAAGCAAGAATAGGAGCTAATAATGGTGAAAAGATTAAAAAGGATAGTTTAATAGAAATATTAAAACCCCAAAAAATTTATCCGTTAAAAAAATTGAAATATTTCAATTCAAAAATCGAGCAAATTAGAATTATTAAAGGAACTAACTATAGTTATTTTTCAAAAGATGGAAAAAAAAATTTTTTGGAAAAAAAATTTATTGTTTCTAAATTAACGGACAGAATGGGTATGAGATTAGAGGGCCCTAAAATAGAAAATATTGTT
This sequence comes from uncultured Pelagibacteraceae bacterium, assembly GCA_902551735.1. Classification (GTDB taxonomy): domain Bacteria; phylum Pseudomonadota; class Alphaproteobacteria; order Pelagibacterales; family Pelagibacteraceae; genus Pelagibacter. The sequence continues at coordinate 11,317 of CACDEK010000004.1, forward strand.
GATACAAATATAAGATCTGAAGGTTTAATTAAAGGAGTAATACAGGTACCACCGGATGGAAATCCAATTATTATGCTGTCTGATCATGGAACAATAGGAGGTTATCCTAAAATTGGAGTAGTAATTAGTGCTGATTACGATAAGTTAGTTCAACTTCAGCCAGGATCAAAAATAAAATTCAAAGAGGTAAGTCTTTTTGAAGCAGAGAATTTATACAAAATATATTCTATGGAAACACAAAATATACTAAATCAAATAACATGAATTTAATTTCTAAATTACCAGGTCCTTTACTGGTTTTTTTTGGAGCTATTACACTTAGTTTTGGTGGAATAATTGTAAAATCTTTTGAAGGTGCAAATCTTTGGCAAATACTTTTTTGGAGACAAATTTTTTTTTCAATTACTGTTGTTTTATATTTACTTTTTACCTATAAAAAAAATTTTTTTAAATCATTTTATGACTCCGGTTTACCAGGTTTTTTTGGTGGTTTAGCATTATCAGTTGGATTTGCAGCATATGTATTTGCCATGTATACAACTACTGTAGCAAATACAAATTTTATAATTACTTTAGAGACAATTTTTTTAGCATTGTTTGGTTATTTTTTTCTAAAAGAAAAAATTAATTTAATCACATTAATCTCAATAATTTTAGGAATATCTGGAGTTTTAATAATACTTGGAAACTCTTTAACTATTCAAACTAGCGAACAATTTTTAGGAAATATTGTTGCACTTATAATGCCAATATCTTTTGCTGTGCTTGTTATTATTGTTAGAAAATATCCAAATGTAGATATGGTTCCATCTCAATTCACCGCCGGAATTGCAGCAGCATTAATAGGTTTTTTTATAGCTGACCAATTAATTATGTCATTTAAAGATTTTATTTTGGCTTCTATAGCTGGAATTTTTCAAATAGGATTTGGGTTTATTTTTATTACAGTAGGTTCGCGCACAACACCTGCGGCCGTAGTTGGGGTTTTAATGTTAACAGAGTCTGTTTTCGGTCCCTTATGGGCATGGCTTTTTATTAATGAAGTGCCACCCCTGACTGTACTTTTTGGTGGTGGTGTGATTATTTCTGCAATTTTATTCCAGTCAGTTTTTGGTAAAAAAGAGTAAAATGAAAATTGCTGTAATTGGTTCTGGCATATCGGGTCTAAGTGCTGCTTATTATTTATCAAAAAAACATAATGTTGATTTATTTGAAAAAGAAAATCATTTTGGTGGCCATTCTCATACTATAAATGTTGCTTATACTGAAAAAAAACAAATACCAGTAGATATAGGTTTTATTGTTTTTAACGAATTAACTTATCCAAATTTAATTAATTTTTTTAAAGAAAATAAAATTCAAGTTGAAAAAAGTAACATGTCTTTTTCTGTTTCTGTAAAAGATACAAATATTGAATATTGTGGTAAAGGAATTAGTGGAATTTTCTCGAACAGAAAAAATTTTTTTAATTTTAAATTTATAAAAATGTTTTTTGAGATTATTAATTTTTACAAAAAATGCTCAAATATTGATTTTAATACTCTTAGTAGCGAGACATTAGAAAATTTTTTAAAAAAAGAAAATTTATCTGACTACTTTATAAACTATCATATTATCCCCATGGTTGCTGCGATATGGTCTATGCCACCATATGAAGCGAGACAAATGCCACTAAATTTTTTTATAAATTTTTTTAAAAATCATGGTTTATTTAATTTAAAAAATAGACCTCAGTGGTTTACTGTATCAAATAGAAGCAAAACTTACGTAAATAAAGTAATTAATCAAATAAGTGGAGAGTATTATAAAAACTACGCTATAAAAAAAATATCAAGAAATAATAATAATATTAAAGTTTACTATGGATCAGAAAATGAGTTTTTTAACTATGACAAGGTAGTTTTAGCTACTCATGCAGATCAAGCCTTATCTTTAATAGAAAACCCTTCCTTGGAAGAGAAAAATATTTTAAAAAATTTTAAATACAAAAAAAATTTAGCAGTCATTCATTCAGATCAAAGTTTTATGCCAACTAACAAAAAGGCTTGGTCTTCATGGAATTCTTCAATTCTAAAAAACGATAAAACTAAAAGTTCAGTAACATATTGGTTAAACTTATTACAAAATCTTAAAATAGAAAAAAATATTTTTTTAACTTTAAACCCGTACTACGAAATTCCTAAGAATCAAATTTATGAAAAGGTTCATTTTACACATCCTTACTATGATTATAATGCTTTAAAATCTCAAAATGAACTTAGTATATTACAGAACAAAAAAGATATATTATTTTGTGGTAGTTATTTTGGTTACGGATTTCATGAAGATGGCATTAAATCAACTCTAGAAATGTTAAAGTATATAAATGATTAACTCTTCGTTTATTTATAATGGTAATGTAATTCATAAAAGATTTAAACCTAAAGAACATTTTTTTAAGTACAAAGTATTTTCTCTTTTAATTGATTTGTCTGAATTAAATTTATTAGAAAAAGAACTTAAATTATTTTCGTATAATAAATTTAATATATTAAGTTTTTATGACATTGATCATGGTCCAAGAGATGGAACTTCTTTAATTACATGGGTTAAAGAAAATTTGTCCAAAAATAATATAAATACTGAACAAATCACTATTAAACTTCTATGTTACCCTAGAATATGGGGTTATGTATTTAATCCACTAAGTGTATTTTTCATTTATGATAAAAATTTTAATTTGATATCAATTCTTTACGAAGTAAAAAATACATTTGGAGAGCAACACACGTATATTTTTAAAATAGAAAAAAATAATCATTTATTTGAACATTCTTGTAAAAAAAAATTTCATGTTTCACCATTTATTGAAATTGACTGTACATATTTTTTTAAAATTTTAAAACCTGAAAACAAACTTTCAATAGTTATTAATCAAAATGATGATCAAGGAAAACTTCTCTTTGCCTCCCAAGATGGCGAAAAAAAAGATTTAAATAGCAAAAATTTGCTAATTTCATACTTATCTCACCCTTTAATGTCCTTTAAAATTATTGGGGCGATACATTTTGAGGCATTAAAACTTTGGTTAAAAGGAGTTAAGTTGGTAAAAAAGAAACTCAAAATTAAAAATAATATAACTTTTGAAAATTAATATGATCCAAACTTTTTCTGATAATTTAATTTTTAGTGCATTAAAGCTTATTAAGCATGGAAATCTTGAATTAACAAATTTTGATGGCAAAAAGTACAATTTTGGAGAAAAAGATAAAAATTTAAATGTAAGTTTAAAAATCAATAAACCTGGGTTTACTTTTAACGTAATTCGAAAGGGTAGTATTGGTCTTGCAGAGTCATACATGCGTGGGGAGTTTGAAACAAATAATCTTTCAGATTTAATTGAATTAACAGCAAAAAATATCAAAATTATTTATAAATTTTCCGGTATATTTGATTTTACACTTATTAATTCTATAAAAAGTGTTTTTATTAAAAATACAAAAAAAAAAAGTATAGAAAATATTTCAAAACATTATGACCTTGGAAATGAATTTTTTTCTTTGTGGCTTGATAAAACTCTTACATACTCAAGTGCGATATTTGAAAATGAAAAAAATAACCTTGAAGATGCACAAATAAACAAATATCAAAAATTAGTTAGTCTTTTAAAACCAAAAATGGGAGATAAAATTTTAGAAATAGGTTGTGGCTGGGGAGGATTTGCAGAATACCTAGGTAAAAACTTTGATATAAAAATGGATTGTATTACTATTTCTAAGAAACAATTTGAATTTTCAAAAGAAAGAATATTTAAAAACAAGCTTAATGAAAAAGTTAACATACAAATGATGGATTATAGAGATGTTAAAAATAAATATAATTCGATCGCATCTATCGAAATGATAGAAGCAGTGGGAAAAAATTATTTAAAAAGTTATTTTCAAAAAATTAAAGAAAATTTAGGCCAACAAGGAGTTGCAGCGATACAAGCAATAACGATAGATGATAAATTATTTGATAGATATAAAAAAAAAGAAGACTTTATTCAAAAATATATATTTCCTGGTGGATTTTTACCTTCAAAAAAAAGTTTATATAAATATGCTAAAGACTCGGGCTTAAGTATGGAAGAGTATAATTCATATGGATCGCATTATTCAAATACATTAAATATTTGGAGAGGTGAATTTATTAGTAAATGGGAAGAAATTTCAAAACAGGGGTTTGATTTGACTTTCAAAAGAATGTGGAATTTTTATTTATCTTATTGTGAAGCTGGATTTAAATCTAAAAATATAGATTTAATTCAGTTTTCGATGCAAAATAGATAATAGTAATGAAAAAAAAACTACTTTTATTTTTTTTAATATTTGTAATTTTTTTTATATTTTTAAATAAAGACGATATGAAACCAGAAGATTTTAAAAACACCGAACCAGTGATGCGAATAGAAAGTTATTTTGATGGAAATGTCAAAGCTTGGGGTATTTTACAAGATAGAAAAGGTAAAGTTACAAGGCAATTTAAAGCTAATATGTTTGGAAAATTTGAAGATAACATGCTTACACTTGATGAAGAATTTTTTTGGAAGGATGGAGAAAAACAAAAAAGAATTTGGAAAATTAAAAAAATTGATGAACATAATTATATAGGTACTGCTCCGGATGTCGTTGGAGAAGCGAAAGGATTTTCATATGGTTCTGCATTTAAATTTGAATATGATTTATTAATACCTATAAAAGGAAAAAATATTAAAATTAGATTTGATGATTGGATATTTAAACAAGATGAAGAAGTTGCAATTAATAGAGCAACATTAACAAAATTTGGTTTTAAAGTTGGTGAGTTAACAGTAGTTTTTCAAAAATATTAACGACCAACTAGTTTCATTCCTTTTTTTACAAGTTTTAAATAAAGCCAATTAGGCATAATTTGTAAAATTTTCATAATAAACGTAAATTGTTTTGGAAAATGAATTTCAAAAGCATTCGATTGAGTTAAACCCTTAAACATTTGATTGGCAGCATACTCTGGTGATTTTATCATAGGCATAGGAAAATCATTTTGGTCTGTCATAGGAGTTTTTATAAATCCAGGGTGTACAACAGAAACTCTTACGTCAAATCTTTTTAAGTCAAAATATAAACTTTCGGCGTAATTAGTTAATGCAGCTTTAGATGCACAGTAAGCACCACCTGCTGGGAGACCCCTATATCCAGCCACTGATGAAACTATTGAAATATGTCCAGATGCACCACCAACCAGAGCAGGAGTAATGTAATATCCAATTGCAAGTATAAATACTAATAAACAACCTGCTCCTATACCGGGTATTGTTAATGGGAAATAAACTTTCCAAAAAGCTACAAAAGGCGTGCCTCCTAAAGATTTACCTGCTCTCATTAAGCTAGGAGATATTGTTTTCATAACGCTATACAAAGGTAATACCATAAAAGGCAAAAGAATTTGCGTCATAGCTATATAGGTACCAGTTTTATTATACATCATCTCTGGCCTACTATCGTCACCAACCAATCCTATCCAAACAAAAAAGTCATTTACAATGCCTTGTTGTTGTAACAAAATCATCCAACTCGCTGTTCGCACAAGTAAAGAAGTCCAAAAAGGTAAAAGAACACAAATCATTAATAAATTACTGTATTTCATTGGTAGTGTTGCTAACAAATGTGCAATTGGATAACCCATTAAAAAACAAAGAATTGTCACAACAACAGCTACCTCTAGAGTTCTTAACCAAAGTATTCTATGTATTCTTCTATCCTCTTCTACTTGAACAACTTTTCCATCCTCATCAAAATACATATCCATACCCTTTAGGTATTTTCCCGCAGTATACGGAGGAGCTGTTCTTTTTATTGCTTGCCAATATTTAACATCCCTAAATCTTTTATGAACTGCCATAATTTGTTCTTTAACATTACCTTCCTCAAATTTTTTCATTTTTCTCCATAACTTTTTGAGAATTGTATTAAATCCATTTTTTTCTTTATTTAGCCTTTGACCTAGTTTTCCGTGTTCTTTTTTTTCAGCAAGGGCTTTGAAATCCGATAAAAAACTAGCAAAAACTTCTTCTGAAGGTAGTTCTTTTCCATCCCAAGTTTCCATTGCTTTAAATGTTTTGGGCAACATATTTGTAACCATTCTGTCATCGATACTTCTTGTAAACATTTCACCTATTGGAAAAATATAAGTAATAATTATAAAAAGTAGTAATGGAGCAACTAAAAGAAAAGCTTTAATTTTATTTTTCTTTTCTGCTTTTTTTAGACTTACCTCTAGCGGGATTCCGTCTGTAGTTAAAATTTTTTGTGTTTCACTGCTCATAAATAAAAAGGGCGGTTATTAAATAACCGCCCTAAATATAATATATAATTTTAGTCTTTAAAACTTAAATTATAGACCAGCTTTCATAGCTTCCCATTTTTCACCAAGCTCTGTGCCGTTATCAGCCCAAAAGAATGGGTCAACTAGGAAGTAATTTTTTGTGTTTGCTGGCGCTGTTGGCATATGTGGTACCATGTTTGTTTTACCATCTTTATACCAAGGCTCTCCTGCTTTCATAACTTCGATAGAAGATTTTCTCCAAGGAGCGTAAGCAATATACTTAGCGCTTCCAGCTAACATTTCTGTGTTAGTCATCATAGAAAGAGCTTTCATAGCGTTTTCTTGATCTGGACCACCTTTAACAAGTGCAAAATATTCATAGTCAAGACCTTGAGCGTCCCAAACTTGAACGATCGGTGCACCTTCTCCAACTGTAGCGTTAAAGAATCTTCCGTTCCAACCAGTTGCCATAACAACTTCACCACTCATTAATAATTCTGGTGGTTGAGCACCTGCTGACCAAAACACACAACCTCCGTTAGGATCTGTGCAAAGTTTTTTGATCTTATCCATTGCTCTTTTAACACCTTTTTCAGTGTTTAAAGCTTCATAGATTTTTGCTCCGCCTTTTTTTGGTTTAATACCATCTGCTGCTAAAGCAATCTCCAGGTTTGTTAGAGCAGATTTATAGATAGCTCTTTTTCCAGGAAATTTTTTAGTGTTAAAAAAATCTTTTATAGTTTTTGGAGTACCTTTAACATTGTCGCTGTTATAAGCATAGTTCCAAGAATATAAAATATTTCCTACAGCACATTTACTAGGCATTGAAGTGAAGAAGTCTTCACTTGCAGGTGTACCATCTGGAGCTGCTGGAAAGTCTTTGTCAAAATCAAATTCAACAAATATACCTTCGTCACATCCATTAATTGTATCAAATGCAAATACGTCAATTATATCCCATACAATTGCACCTGCTTCCTTTTGTGCTTTAATTTCCGATAATCCACCCGAGTAGTCTACCCAGTTAATTTCTATGCCTAATTTTGCAGCAGTAGGATCACCGTACCCTAATTTTTGAGACTCTGTATAAGCTCCACCCCAAGATGCAATAGTAACTGCAAATGCAGATGAAGTTATAGAAAGAGCAAAAGATAGAGCAAGTAACAATTTACTTAATTTTTTCATTTATCCTCCGTTTAAACGTTTTTTTTAAAAATTGAATTACAACAAGTAAGAAAAATGGAGTCAACCTCTGATTTGGCCTAAAATCATTATAATTGTGCTAAAAATACTTAGAATTTTTCTAAACTATTTTACTTTGGGTCTAATGCTCTTGCGTCTTGGCTATTCCAACCAACGTTAATTTCATTCCCAAGTTTTATATCCATCCTCGCAGAACTATTAGGAACCTTAAGTATAAAGTCTTTATTGCCTAACAAATCTAATCTAACTCTTGTGTGATCGCCATGGTAAATGACTTCTTCTATTTTACCTTTATGTTTATTATCCATTTTATTTTCAGGGTCTATAGTCGCTCTCTCAGGTCTTAAAGAAACAATAGTTCTTTCACCTTTTGATTTTACTCTAATCGGATTTGAAAATATTTCTACACCAGAATCTAATTTAACCTTGCACTTGTTTTCTGATATATCTGTGACCTCTCCTGAAAAGGTATTATTCTCTCCAATAAACTCAGCTACGAAAGAATTTACAGGTTCTTCATAAAGTTTGTCTGGACTTGAAAGTTGTTGAACCTTACCATCATTAAATACTGCTATTCGATTTGACATTGTTAAAGCCTCACCTTGATCGTGAGTAACGTAAACTACAGTAACGCCAATACTTTCATGTATATGTTTTATTTCATATTGCATACTTTCTCTTAAATTTTTATCTAAAGCTCCTAACGGTTCATCCATTAGTACTACTTGAGGATCAAATACTAAAGCTCTTGCTACAGCTACTCTTTGTTGTTGCCCACCAGATAATTGTCCTGGCATTCTTTTTTCAAAGCCTGAAAGTGAAACCATTGATAAAACTTTATCAACTTTTTTATCTATTTCATCTTTTGCAATTTTTCTAACCTTTAAAGGAAATGCTAAATTTTCATAGACAGTCATATGAGGAAACAAAGCATAGTTTTGGAAAACCATTCCAATTCCTCTTTTATGAGGGGGAATATTTGAAATAGGATTTTGATCTAAAAAGATTTCTCCATTAGTTGGTGTTTCAAATCCTGCTAACATCATAAGGCATGTTGTTTTTCCAGAACCAGAAGGTCCCAACATTGTTATAAATTCACCCTCTGCAATATTTAAATTTAAATCTTTAACTACTAAAATTTTACCATCGTAGCTTTTATCAACTTTATCAAATTTAACGAATTCCTGGTTCTTTGACATGAGAAGTTAAAACATTTGTGGAGTTTTTTTTCAAGCTATTTTATTTTATGTGCAAATCTCTAGAGTAATTGCAGAATAATTCGCTTCCACTATCGGTTACTCTTACAGACTCTGAAGCTTCAACTCCCCATTCACCAAATTGCATGACAGCAATCATATGAAAACATACATTGGGCTGCAAAACTGTCATGTCACCTTTATAAATATTTAATGTGTGTTCACCCCAATCTGGTGGATACCCGATTCCAATAGAATAACCTGTTCGAGATTCCTTTTTAATATTATACTTGTCTAACACTCCCCAAAACTTTTGAGCTACATCATTTGCTGTATTTCCAGGTTTTGTAGCAGATATACCTGCATCGAGAGCTTCATTTGTTGCTTTCATAGCATCAATTTTTTTTTGGTCTGGTTTTCCAAGAAGAACTGTTCTAGCCATTGGACAATGATATCTTTTGTTAACTCCTGATAGCTCAATTATAGTGGCTTCTCCTTTAACAAACTTTTCATCTGTTGCCGTTAAATGTGAGGCTGAAGTTCCTTTGCCTGTTGGTAATAATGTTGCGATGCTTGCATATTCCCCACCAATTTCAGGTGTCCCTCTAAAAAGTGCTCTTTGTATTTCAGCAACTGCATCACATTGTCTAACTCCTGGATTAATATTTTCCATAGCTACCTTCATTCCTTCTTGAGATATTAAAGCTGCTCCTTTCATAAGGTTTATTTCTGCTTCAGATTTTACTAGTCTTGCCCAATTAACAAGTCTTTCGGAGTCTTTAATTTTTGCATTAGGTAGTCCTTGTTTAAGTTTTTCATAACAATACGCAGTAAAATAATGACTATCCATTTCAACGCCAATAGTTAACTTGTCCCAATTATTTTTCTTTATTAGTTCAATTAAAGGATCATATGGATGCATTGGCCATGTATGTATATATTTTTCTTCATAAACAATTATATTTTCTCTTTTTAAATAAGTTTTAATATATGCACCGCCAGCATCTTGGGCTCTTACAAAACACAAAGGTTCATCAGAATTTACATGAACTATTACACATTGAGAGTAATAAAATGACCAAGCATCATATCCAGTTAAATAATTAATGTTATTTGTATCTTGAGAAATTAGTAGTTCAATACTCTTCTCTTGCATTGAATTTTGAACTTTTTTTAATCTGTTTTTATATTCTTCTTTTGTAAATAACATTTTTAATTTGCTGAAAAAAGTTTTCCAAAACCATTTATTGAATCATTAATACCAATCTTTTTTAAAGTATCCCATATTAAAGCTTGATTGCTAGACAAAACTATTTTATTCAGTTTTTTTTCAAGCTTATCGATTATTGATAAAGCAGGCAAAGCTGTACATGAAATAAATAAGGCATCAGCTCCATTCAAATCCATTTTTAATAATACTTCGTACAAATAATCAGGATCAACCTTTCCAATATCTATATCTGATTCAATGTCAAAATAAGAGTTTGCGGTAATTTGAAATTTTTCTTTTTTAAAAAAATTTATTACCTCATCATTTAATTTTTTTGGATAAGGAGTAAAAATTGCAATTTTTGTTAAATTTAATTTTTTAAGTGCTATAATAGAAGATGTACTTGGAGTTGTTACTTCTGCTTCTGGTTTTGCTTTTTTAATTTTGCTTTTTATAGAATCGTATCCTGCTGCAATTGTTCCTGAGGTACAGCCATAAACTACGCAATCGATTTTCTCTCCTGGAAGTATGTCTTGCGTTACATCGGTTACGTTTTCAGACATTTTGATTAAATTTTCACGTGTTAGAGGATTAAAGCACTCAATTCTATTTACAAAAAAATCAATTCTTTTGTCTTTGATTACATTAATAAAATCTTTTTCGATCATATAGTCACTTGCAAGTGCAATTAAACCTATTTTTGGATTTTGATTATTGTTGAATTTTGGATCTATTTTTGTTGAATACATTTTTCAAAAAGAAATATATCATACGCTTTTGAATATTCATTAAAATTAAAGAGGTTAATATGAAAATAGGTTTTATAGGACTTGGAAACGTAGGTGGAAAGCTTGCGGGTAGTTTAATAAGGAATAAATTTAATTTAACTATTAAAGATTTAGATAAAAAAATCGAAAAAGGTTTTGTTGATAAAGGAGCAAATATTGCAAATAATGCTAAAGAATTAGCTGAGAATGTTGATTTGATAATCACTTGCTTACCTTCACCTCAAATTTGTGCTGAAGTTATGGAGGCAGCAGATGGTGTAATAAATGGTCTTTCTAAAAATAAAATTTGGCTAGAAATGAGCACAACTGATGAATCTGAAGTAAAAAGATTAGGAAAATTAGTTTCTGCAAAAGGAGCAATTCCTCTTGATGGTCCTGTAAGCGGAGGATGTCACAGAGCTGCAACTGGAAATATTGCTGTGTTTGTTGGTGGTGAGAGAAAAGCTTTTGAAAAAATATTACCTGTCTTAACTGTTATGGGTAGAAAAGTTTTACATACAGGTGATCTTGGTACTGCTTCAATTTTAAAATTAATTACTAATTATCTAGCTTCAACACATTTAGCTGCATTAGGAGAAGCCTGGACTGTTGCTAAAAAATCTAATTTAGATTTAGTTAAAACTTATAAAGGTATTGCAGTTTCATCTGGAAATTCATTTGTTCACGAAACAGAAAGCCAAGTAATTTTAAATGGTTCTTATAATATTAATTTTACAATGGATTTAGTTGTAAAAGACATAACTTTATTTGATAATCTGGCCAACAAATTAAATGTACATCCTGAAATTTCCCCACTAATAGTAAAAATATTTAAAGATGGTCAGAAAAAGTATGGCTCTAGAGCTTGGTCCTCTATGATAGTTAAAAGAATGGAAGATCAAAATAATATAGATTTTAGAGAAAAGGGTTTTCCTTCAGAATTAGTCGATAATGAGCCTGAAGAAAAAGGTAGTGAGATATAAAATTTATATTTCTTTTTACTTAAAATGAGATTAGGCTTTTAAAAAAAGAGAAATTTATGAGTAAGAATTTAATAGAAAGACTTAACAACGGACCTGTTCTTTGCGCTGAAGGATATTTATTTGCTATGGAAAGAAGAGGATATCTGCAAGCTGGAGCATTTGTTCCTGAAGTAGTATTAGAACATCCAGAGGTAGTTTCACAATTACATAGAGAATTTATAAGATCTGGAAGTGAAGTTGTTCAAGCATTCACTTATTATGGACATAGAGAAAAACTTAGAATAATTGGTAAAGAAAAACTTCTTGAGTCTCTACAAAAAAATGCATTAAAAATTGCAAATGATGCAAGAAATGAATTTAAAGATCTTGATCTAATGGTTGCAGGAAATGTTGCTAATACAAATGTTTATGATCCAAACGAAAAAAAAAGTAATATAGAATGTCAAAAAATGTTTGAAGAGCAAGTAGCTTGGGCTAAAGAAGCTGGTGTTGATTTTATAATTGCAGAAACAATTACTTGGGTTGAAGAATTAAAAATTGCACTTAAAGTTATAAAAGATGCAGGACTCATTGCTGTTTGTAACTATGCTTTTAGAAGAGATGGTAAAACAAGAGACGGGTACTCACCTGGAGATGCCTGTAAAGTTTTAGAAGACAATGGAGCTGATGTAGTTGGTTTAAATTGTTTTAGAGGACCTAAAATGACAATGAAGCTTTTGCCAGAAATAAGAAAAGCAGTTTCTTGCCATGTTGCTGCACTTCCTGTCCCTTATAGAACTACAGAAAAAGATCCTGGTTTTTTAAATCAAAAAGACGATGGTTGCGATTGTATACCTGGAGGAAATGCTTTTCCTGTAGCGCTAGATAATTTGTATTGCAATAGATATGAAATGGCTGAATTTGCAAAAGAATGTGCTGAAAAAAAAATAAATTTTATAGGAATTTGCTGTGGTGCAGAACCTCATCATGTTCGAGAAATGGCGGTAGCTTTAGGAAGAAAGCCTATTTCATATAAATATTATCCTGACATGACCAAGCATTATGCTCACGGAAATGACCCAACTTTGAAAAAACATAATACAGACGCAGCAAAAACATTATAAGGAAAACTAATGGAAAAGCATGCGAAGGTGGTAATAATTGGAGGAGGTGTTGTAGGCTGCTCTATACTTTATCATCTATCAAAATTTGGATTAAAAGATTGTATTTTATTAGAAAGAAATGAATTAACATCAGGATCTTCTTGGCATGCCGCTGGCAATGTTCATGTAATTTCTTCTGATCCCAATATTTCTAGAATGATGGCCTATACCATAGGTCTTTATAAAGAAATTGAAAAAGAGTCTGGTCATGCAATTGGTTTCAAACCAAGCGGTGGTTTTTACTTAGCTTCTAACGAAGTTTGGGCCGACTATTTAAAAAGAGAAAGATCTAAAGCAAGATATATGGGTCTTGATCAAGAATTTATTTCTCTTGATGAAGTAAAAAAAAAAAATCCTCTAATAGATCCAAAAAGATATCTTTTAGCTTTATGGGATCCAATAGATGGTGAAGTAGATCCTTCGGGTGTTACTTATGCTTTTGCAAAAGCTGCAAAAGTCCATGGTGGAAAATATTATACTCATACAACTGTTAAAGAAACTAAACAAAAAAAAGATGGCTCATGGGATGTAATTACTGATAAAGGAAATGTTAATGCCGAAATAGTTATTAATGCTGGAGGGTTATGGGCTAGAGAAGTTGGTAAGTTAGCTGGTATAAATTTACCTGTCCAACCTATGGAACATCATTATTTAATTACAGAAGCAATTCCAGAAATTGAAGCTATGGGTAATCAAAGATTACCTATCGGTACTGACTTTGAAGGAAATATTTATTTTAGACAAGAAGGAAAAGGAATGCTTCTTGGAACTTATGAACCTAAATCTACTGCTTGGAAAGTAGAAGGTACACCAATAAACTTTGGTCATGAACTTTTAGAACCAAAGCTAGATAATATTCAGGATAGGTTGGCAATTGGATTTGAAAGAATGCCAGCTTTAGAAAAAGCTGGAATTAAAAATATTGTAAATGGTCCTTTTACTTTTGGGCCTGATGGAAGTCCATTAATTGGTCCTGTACCAGGAATGAAAAATTATTGGGTAGCAGTAGGTGTGATGGCTGGCTTCTGTCAAGGTGGAGGAGTTGGCAAATGTATTGCGGAATGGATAATAGATGGAGAACCATCGATTGATGTTTGGGCAATGGATGTTGCAAGATTTGGAGATTATGCATCACCTCAGTACGGAACAATAAAATCTTCAGAAAATTATGAGAGAAGATTTATAATGACTTTTCCTAACGAAACTTTGCCAAAAGGAAGAAAACAAAAAACTACAGCTTTGTATGATCGTTTTGTTTCAAAAGGAGCTGTTATGGGAGATAGTTTTGGTTTAGAAAACGTTCTGTGGTTTGCAAATAATAAAGAAGATGCTCATGAAGAACCAACAATTAAAAGATCAAGATCACACGATTATGTGTCTAAGGAAGTATTAAATGTTAGAGAAAATGTAGGAGCTATTGAAGTTGCAAACTTTTCAAAACATGAATTTAAAGGACCTGATGCTGGAAAATTTTTAGATCATATTTTAGCAGGCAAATTACCCAAACCTGGAAGAATTTCATTAAGTCCAATGCTAACATATAGAGGTAAATTGTATGGAGATTTAACCGTTGCTTGCCTTAAAGAAAATCTATTTATGATTTTTGGATCTGGTGCAGCTCAAGAAATGCATAGAAGATGGTTTGAAAGTCATATTGATAAATTTAATGTAAAATACTCTAATAGATCCGATGATTTTCATGGGATAGCTATAGCTGGTCCAAAGTCTAGAAAATTATTTCAAAAATTAGTTAGGGAAGATGTATCCAATGAAAATTTTAAATTTAGAGATACAAGACAAATGTTTGTTGCCGGTGTGCCTGCAATAGTTAATAGAATTTCTTTTACTGGAGAACTTGGGTACGAAATTTATGTTGCTCCACATTTTCAATTAAAACTTTACGAAGAAATAGAAAATGCTGGTAAAGAATTTAACTTAAAGCCTTTTGGTGGAAGAGCCCTAATGTCAATGAGACTGGAAAAAAGTTGGGGTGCTTGGACATTAGATTTTAGGCCAGATTTTACAGCTAAAGAATCTGGTTTAGATATTTTTATTGATTGGAAAAAAGATTTTATTGGTAAAAAAAGTGCAGAAAAAGATATGAGCAACCTTAAACTCACTCCAATGATTGTTGAAACAAAGGATATTGATGTGACAAATAATGAAGCTGTAATAAAAGATGGCAAAAGTATTGGTTACATCACATCAGGTGGTTACGCTCACTTTGTAAAAAAAAGTGTCGCATACTCTTATTTAGATAAAGAAATTTTAAAAACGAATAGTAAATTTCAGGTTGAAATTAATGGTGATTATTACAATTGTTCAATAATAAAAGAGCCATTATATGATCCACGTGGAACAAAAATGAGGTCATAATCTATTTTTGGTTGAATCTTATTTGATTTTTTCCCTTAAATATGTTTCTTTTTATAAATATAAACTTACGTAAGGGGAAATAATGAAAATAAAAAAAATAATAATTTCTGCACTTTCTGTTTTGTTGTTTGGAGCTTTTACTTCAGTAGCAAATGCAGATTGTGGGAAGCTAGTTGTTGCTGAGCAAAACTGGGCATCGGCTGAATTAATGGCTAATGTTGATAAAATTATTTTAGAAGAGGGGTACGGGTGCGAAGTAGAACTAGTTCCTGGTGCTACAATGCCAACTTTTACTTCTATGAATGATAAAGGAACACCAGATATGAACCCGGAACAATGGGCAAACGCAGTTGTTGAACCATTAAAAGAAGCTGTAGCTGCAAAAAGAATAATCGTAGCTAACAAAGCACCTATCACTGGTCTTGGTGAGGGTTGGTGGATTACTCCTGGAACTATTGCAAAAATTCCAGAAATAAAAGGCATGACTGCTGTCGAGATACTAGAACACCCGGAATGGTTTCCAAGCAAAGAAGATCCTTCTAAAGGAGCTTTTGTTGGTTGTCCTGCTGGTTGGGGATGTCAAATAGCTAACGCAAATCTTTTTAGGGCTTTTGAAATGGAAAAAAAAGGCTGGGTTTTAATTGATCCAGGTTCTGCTGCAGGTTTAGATGGTACAATTTCTAAAGCAGCTGACTCAGGAGATCCTTGGTTTGGATATTACTGGAACCCTACTTCAATGGTTGGAAAATATGATTTGCAAGCAGTTGATTTTGGAGTTCCTTATGCAGGAGCTGAGAATTGGAACAACTGTATAATGTTGCCTGATGAACAGTGTGCAGATCCAAAACCATCAGCTTGGACTAAATCAGAGGTAAACTCTTTAGTTTCTGCAAATTTTGCAGCAACTGGAGGAAAAGACGTTTTAAAATATGTTGAAAAACGTACTTACCCTGGTCCTATAATGAATGGAATGCTAGTTTACATGGCTGATAACCAAGCAAAAGGTTCTGATGCAGCAATTGAGTTTTTAGTTCGTCATCCTGAAGTTTGGGAAAAATGGGTAACACCAGCTGTTGCAAAAAAAGTTAAAGCTGGAATTGGTCTTTAAAATATAAAACTTAATTTTACAACGAGCCTATTTAAATATAGGCTCGTTGTGTTGTTTGGAAACTAAATGGAATTTTTTACAAAATTTCCTGTAATGGAGAGATCAGCTCTCGCTGAGTTAAGAAAAGGTATTGATTTTGTTTTTAGAGATTTTTCTAAAGCATACGGTGATGGTATAGAAGCTTTTTTTGATCCAATATTATTTTTTTTGGTTAGATTTGAAAAAATAATGATTAATTCCCCTTGGCCAATAATAATTATTATTATTTGCGGTTTAGCTTGGATAGGATCAAGAAGCTGGAAGCTTGTTTTAGGAACAGCAATATCATTCTTTCTTATAGGTTACTTTGGTATGTGGAAAGACTGCATGGCAACTGTAGCAATTATTACAGTATGTACGATTTTATGTATAGCTGTGGGAATTCCTGTAGGAATATTAATGGCAAGATCAAATAGAGTGGAAAAAGCAATGCTTCCAATTTTAGATATGATGCAGACTATTCCTAGTTTCGTATATTTAATTCCAATACTTATGTTACTTGGGATAGGAAAAGTTCCTGGACTAATTGCTATTTGTATTTACGCAGTTCCTCCAATAATAAGATTAACAAATTTAGGTATAAGAGAAGTAGATAAAGAAACAATAGAAGCTAGTGAAGCTTTTGGAGCTACTAAATTACAAAAATTAAGAACTGTTCAAATACCTTTGGCTTTACCGACTGTATTTGCGGGTGTTAACCAAACAATCATGATGGCTTTGGCAATGGTTGTTATTGCTTCAATGATAGGTGTTAAAGGTTTAGGTGTGCCTATTTTAAGAGCTGTAATGAACCAGTATCTAGCTTTAGGATTATTTAATGGTTTAGCTATTGTAGCAATAGCAATAATTTTTGATAGAATATCTCAAGAATACGGTCGAAGAATTCAAAAACATCGTGGTTTAAAAAGATAATATATAGTAAGCATTTAAAATGCTTAAAAAAACAAATTTTTATATAAATGGAAAATGGGTACTTCCCTCAAAAACAAACGATTTTGAGGTAATCAATCCATCAAATGAGGAACCTTTTGCTGTTATATCTCTAGGATTTAAAGAAGACACAGACTCTGCAGTAAAAGCAGCCAAACTAGCTTTTGTTAATTGGAAAGAAACTTCAAAAGAAGAAAGAATAAATCTTTTAGAAAAATTGCTTAAAATTTACAAAAAAAGATTTAATGAAATGGCCAAGGCAATGTCTATGGAAATGGGATCTCCTATCGATTATGCAATATCAACTCATGCATCATCTGGACAGTCTCATCTAGAAGATTTTATTTTAAGACTAAAAAATTTTAAATTTGAGGAAAATTTTGACTCAAAATCTAATAATCGCATATGCTACGAACCAATTGGAGTATGTGGCTTGATTACACCATGGAATTGGCCAATTAATCAGATAGCATTAAAGGTTATTCCAGCTTTATCGACTGGTTGTACTATGATTCTTAAACCATCAGAAATAGCACCTATATCAGCAATGTTATTTGCTGAAATGATAGATGAGGCAAATTTTCCTGCTGGAGTTTTTAATTTAGTTAACGGTGATGGCGCAGGAGTTGGAACACAAATATCTAGTCATCCTGATATTGACATGATTTCATTTACTGGATCAACAAGAGCTGGAAAGCTAATTACAAAAAATGCTGCCAATACAATTAAAAGAGTTTGTTTAGAACTGGGTGGCAAAGGTGGAAATATAGTTTTTGCAGACTCTTATCCAAATGCTGTGAGAGATGGTATTAGAAATGTAATGAGTAATTCAGGACAATCTTGCGATGCACCAACAAGAATGCTTGTTGAAAAATCTATTTATCAAAGAGCCATTAAAGAAGCTGCAGATGAGGCAAATAAAATTCAAGTTGATGTTGCATCAAAAAAAGGGGATCATATAGGTCCAGTAGTTTCAAAAGCTCAATATGATAAAATAATTAATTTGATTAATAGTGGAATTGAAGAAGGAGCTACTCTAGCGGCAGGAGGACCTGATCTCCCCAATGGATTAAATAAAGGTTATTTTATAAAACCAACTATATTTACAGATGTTACAAATAACATGCAGATAGCAAAAAAAGAAATCTTTGGCCCGGTTCTTTCTATAATCCCATTTGAAAGTGAGGAAGAAGCAATTAATGTTACTAATGATACAGAATATGGTCTTGGAAATTATTTACAAACAGAAGACAAAGAAAAAGCAAAAAGAGTTTCAAAAAAACTAAGATCAGGAATTGTTTATATTAATGGTAAATCACCAGACTCTGGAACTCCCTTTGGAGGATACAAACAGTCTGGAAATGGACGTGAAGGTGGTTCTTGGGGATTGGAAGAATATCTAGAGGTAAAAACAATTACTGGCTGGGATTAAAATTTTTAATGACAGATCTGTTAATTCACAGAGGTATCGTAAACAAAAATTATAAAGAAAACCTTCTCAGGTCATTTAAGGAGTCATTTAAAAAAGGCTATGGAATTGAAACTGACATCCATGCCACAAAAGATGCTGAATTTATTTGCTTTCATGATTTTACTTTAAATAGAATTTTTAAAAAAAAAGCTAGTGTAAAGAATTTAAAATATTCTAAAATTAAAGAAATAAGTATCCAAAACAAAAAACCAATTCCACTGTTAAAAGATTTACTTAAAATATCAAAAAATAAATATCCTTTATTTATTGAAATAAAACCAATTTTCTCAAAAAAACTTTTACAAAAATTATTGAAAGAAACATCTAAATACACAAAGTGTGTATTTATTTCATTCAAGCATAAAAATATTTATAATTTGTTAAAAATAAGAAGTAATACAAAAGTAGGATTATCTTTTTCGACTTCTTCAGTTGCAAAAGTAATTATTAAAAAATCAAATAATAAAAAAATTAATTATTTAATTTTGGATAAATTTTTTTTAAAAAACAAAAGTATTCAAGATTTAAAAATTAAAAAATACTTTTATACAGTCAAAACAAAATTGGAATTTAATAAGTATAGTAAAAATAATAATTTGATATTTGAAAATTTATAAAATTATTTTTTTAAATAATCTAACCTTCCAATAATTTCATCTCTGTCCATGTAATAACCTTGAAGATGTCTATGACCTGAATTTGGATTAAATTTAGTTCTGCCATGCAAAATTCTTCTGTTATTAAATGAAAAAATATCACCAGATTCCAACCTAAATTTTATTTGAAACTTATCATCGTGTAAAAGGTTTCCAAATCTATGATGTGCTTTATAAACTTTATCCATAACATTTGGATGACAGTCTAAAGCATCCATAGTGGCCACACTAAATCTAATATCATTATAGTCACCATCTTTAGTTAAAGAAATTGCTGGAGCATAAAAACTTCTGTGAGCTTCTTGTGTGTAGTCTTTATCTTTAAATTTAAGAGGTATATTTACCAATGTTTCAAAAATTTCTTTTTCATTTTTTCTTAAATAATCTGCTACCGCAAATGCATCCACTGCTGATGAATCTCCACCTTCTGCAGAATTAATTAAACAATGAAGAAATTGATAGCCTGGAGGATTTTCGAACCATGGTAAATCCATATGATTTTTTAAAGCGTGCGCTGTGTATGCTGAATTATTAGGTTTTGGAATATTAATAACCTCAAAAGGTGTTTTAAAAAAAGTTTCTCTTGTATGACTTATTCTGTTTAAAACTGTAAAAGCAGATTCTTTTTCTATGGGTGCATTTTTGACAATCGCAATTCCCTTATAATGTAAAAGTTCTAACCACTTTATCAAACCTTTGTCAGAATTAATAATTTCATCGTGTTCTATTTTAATACCCTCTAAATTTTTTTGTAACAAACAGTCCCATAGTTGATAAGGAGAAATATATTTTTTATTATTATTTATAGTATAACAATTTTTTCTTAACCATTCTTGATCATAATAACTTACGTGATTTCCTTCACTCCACTCAATTTCTAATTTACCTTCATTATTAATTTTACATGTTTTTGGTTCAATATTTGTTGAAACTTCAAGTATATTAAACATCCTATGTCTTGAGTCTTTATCATGAGCTGAGGGACAGTTATCCCTTAACCACATATAGTGAAAATTACTTTTTTCACCATCACTCCACTCAACATTTAACGCTGAACCATTTTTTGAAATTTTAGAAATTTCTATTTCCATAAATTAATTGTTATTTTATTTAAATTTGTTTTCAATTCAATTTATAATTGAATCTACAATATATATAATGTTTTTTCCTTAATTTATTAACATCTATTAATCTCATTAAAGGTTGTATTTTATTGCGTATCAAGTTTTAATACGGCCAGTTTAAACTAACAAATGGAGGAGATTTCATGAAATTTCTAAAAAAAATATTTCTTTCGATTGCTTTTATTGCTGTAGCAACACTTGGTACAACAAGTGCTAATGCTGCTTGTAAAGTACATTTGGGAGATTTTGATTGGGATAGTGCTAACGTTCACACAGCTATTGTCGGTTATATTATTGAAAAAGGATATGGTTGCAATGTTGAGGTAACAAAAGGTAGTACTAGTCCAATAATGGCTGCTCATTACGACCAGCAACTAGATATCATTACTGAGGTTTGGAGAGATAATATTGTTCAAATGCATGAAGAAGCTGTTGCAGCTGGCAAAATTGTTGAACTTGGAGTTAACACTCCATCATCTACTCAAGGATTTTACGTAGATAAACCTACTGCTGACAAATATGGTTTAGTAAGTGTTGAAGATATGATGAAACCTGAAATAGCGAAACTTTTTGCTGATCCAGAGACACCTGGAAAAGGTAGAATGACTAGCTGTATTTCTGGATGGACTTGTTACACTATTAACCTAGTGAAGCACAAAGTATATGGTCTTGACAAATACTATACTAATTTTGATCCAGGTTCTGGTGGAGCATTAGATGCTGCTATTGCCGGAGCATTTAAAAAAGGTAAACCAGTATTTTCATATTACTGGACACCGACAGGTTTAATGGGAAAAGTTGATCTTGTTCAACTTAAAGAGCCAGCATACGACAATGCTTGTTGGACTAAAATGATGGCGGTTGTTGAAAAGATCAAAGCTGATGGTCCTGATGCTTACACAGATACATGTGCAAGTGCTTATGTGGATATGGCTTTAACAAAATCTGCATCAACTACTTTTGCTAATAATCCAGCTAATAAACCGATTATTGACTTTGTAAAAGCTTATACTTTGCCAACTCCTGAAGTAAACAAATCGTTAGCTTTTTACATGGATGAGTCTGGTGGAGATATGGAAGCAACAGCTGTGAACTTTTTAAAAGGTTCTGACGCATGGACTAAATGGGTTCCTGCAGACGTTGCTAAAAAAGTTAAAGCATCGCTTTAATTTTTTAAATAATTCTTAAAACTAAGAGCCCTTACGGGCTCTTAGTTTTTTATAAGAAAGTATAAATGGGAAAATATAAGAAACACATTTTTTATTCATTATATCTGATTGCTTTTGCTGCAATGGTATTTATTGCTTACACATCTTCTAAATATAGACCAGAAAGTGTTTCCGTTTTATTTACAGATTTCTCATGGTTAGGAAATTGGCCTAAATGGTTAGATCTTCCTTTGATGCCATTCTTAAATGAAGGATTTGATAAACTTATAAGAGAGTATGGAATGTTCTTTGAGGGAATAAATAACTTTTTACTTGGACTTTACACTCAAATGAAAAATTTTATGGTTGGATTGCCTTGGCCATTATTAATGATAGGAATAATTGCCCTTTGCTATTTTGTTAGTGGAAGAAATACAGGAACAACTATCATGGTTGCTTTTTGTGTTTTTTTTCTTGGTTTTCTTAGCCCAAGATATTGGGATAAATGTATTATGACTACTTGCATAGTAGTGATTGGAATGTTGCTTTGTTTAATAATAGGTATTCCTGTAGGTATAATGATGGCTAGAAATAAGAAAGTAAGAAATGCATTGTTACCTGTTCTTGATTTAATGCAAACCATTCCGAGTTTTTGTTACTTAATTCCAGGAATATTATTATTTGGTCTAGGAGCTGTTCCGGCAATATTTGCTATATTTGTATACGCAGTTCCTCCATTAATTAGATTAACTGATCTAGGAATCAGACTGGTTGATAAGGAAGTTGTTGAAGCGGCAGAAGCTTTTGGCGCAAGCAAAAAACAAAAATTGTGGGGAGTGCAATTACCATTAGCATTACCCAACATAATGCAAGGAATTAACCAATGCACAATGATGTCTTTAGCGATGGTAGTAATTGCGTCAATGATTGGTACAAGAGGAATTGGAGATGAGGTATTGCTTGGATTACAACAATTAAACGTTGGCATGGCAACAGAAGCCGGTATTGCAATTGTTTTGTTAGCAATTATATTCGATCGAATTACACAATCTTATGGAGAAAAAATTCAGGAAAGAACCCATATAAAAAAGGATATAAAATTATAAATATATGAGCAAAATTGAAATTAAAAACGTTTATAAAATATTTGGCGACCAACCTTCAAAAGTTCTTCCAATGGTCCAAAATGGAGCAACAAAAGAAGAAGTGCTAGAAAAAACTGGACATACTGTTGGTCTAGATAATGTTTCTTTAAGTATTGAAGAAGGGGAAACTTTTGTTTGTATGGGTTTATCTGGTTCTGGAAAATCTACACTTATTAGACATATAAATAGATTAATAGATCCAACTTCAGGAGTAGTTTCAGTTGAAGGAACAAATGTAATGGATTTAGACCAAAAAAAATTAATTGATTTTAGAAGACATAAAATGAGTATGGTGTTTCAAAGATTTGGTTTATTTCCTCATAAAACAGTTTTGGAAAATGTTGGTTATGGTCTTGAAGTTCAAGGACAAAAACCTGAAGAAAGAAACAAGACAGCAATGGAAAAAATTGAAGCTGTTGGATTAACTGGTTTTGAACATCAATATCCAAATCAGTTATCAGGAGGAATGCAACAACGAGTTGGTTTAGCTAGAGCTCTTGCAACTAATACAGACATAATGTTAATGGATGAAGCTTTTTCTGCTCTAGACCCTCTAATTCGAAGTGATATGCAAAAACAATTAATTGATTTACAAAGTGAATTAAAAAAAACAATAGTGTTCATAACACACGACCTGGATGAATCTTTAAGATTAGGAGATCATATAGGAATATTAAATGGAGGAAGGTTAGTGCAAGTAGGAACTCCAATAGATATTATTATGAACCCAGCTGATGATTATGTAGAGGCATTTGTTAAAGATGTAAATCGAGCAAAAGTTATTAAAGCAAAAATTATTATGACACCCGCAAACAAATCTAACGATGTGGATAAATCAAATTTAGTTAAGATAGGAGAAGATCAATTCTTAGATGAATTTCTTCCACAAATAGTTTGTTCAAATGCAAATTGTGAAGTTGTAGATAAAGAAGGAAATGTAAAAGGATACCTTACGCAAAAAGAGCTTTCTAAAGCTTTAACTAAAGAACATATGGCTAATGCCGTTAAGTCTGCATAATAAAAAAATAGTTATTTCAGCTGGGGCATCAGGAATTGGTTGGGCTACTGCAAAAGTTTGTCTCGCTAAAGGAGCAGTAGTTTATCTTTGTGATATAGACATTAAATCTTTAAGTAAAATCAAAAAAAACCGTTTATATAATAAAAGATTATTTGCTTATAAATGCGACGCCTCTGAAGAAGATGAAGTTACAGATTTCTTCAATCAAATTAATAAAAAAACAAAAAAAATAGATGCAATACTTAATAATGTAGGCATAGCAGGTCCAACGGGAACTATTGAAAAACTAACTTCTGATGATTGGGAACAAACTCTAAAAGTAAATGTTATAAGTCATTTTTACTTTACTAAACTTGCAATACCTATGTTAAAAAAAAACAAAGGTGGATCCATAATTAATATTTCATCTGGAGCAGGAATTATGGGTTTTCCTTTGCGCGCTCCTTATGCTGCAAGTAAATGGGCCGTTATTGGGGTAACAAAAACTTTAGCTATGGAACTGGGTAAATTTAAAATTCGTGTCAATGCAATTTGTCCTGGAACTATCAAAGGAGATAGAATGGTAAGAGTTATAAGAGATAAAGCAAAATTTCTAAAAACTTCTAGGAAAAAAATTGAAAAAGAGTTTGTTTCTATGGCTTCAATGAATTGCTGGATTCATGAAGAGGATATAGGAAAAATTTGTTCTTTTTTAATTTCAAACGAAGGCGAGAGAATTTCAGGACAAACAATTCCTGTAGATGGAAACGCAACTAGATTGGATTAATTTTATAAAGAGTTAATTAAATCTGGAGCAATTTTTTTTGATTTGGCTGTAAATCTTAACTTTTTGATTGCTTCAAGATTGGACTTATCATCACCTACAACTACAAAGCCAATCATTCCCATACTTCTGTGAGGTGTGCACCAATAAGCATATATTCCGGGTATTGTGAAGGTATACTCAGCATCTTTATTAAATTTAGTTTTAAATTTATCTACTCCATTTGGAACTCCGCCTTTAATAAATTCTACATTATGACCTTTGTCAGTCGCTTTCCAAAACACTGTGTCTCCAACATTTACTTTAACAACCTTTTTTGAATAAACCATTGTTTCCTTGCCTTGTTTATTTAACATTTCTATAGTTTCATCTGCCGCAAAAGCGCTAGTAGAAAATATTGTTAAAATAATAAGGCTAGCAAAGTATTTTTTAAGTTTCATATTGAGTAGTTTTCAGTAAAATTCATAATGATTATTTAGTAATGAAAATTTTTTTATCAACTTAAAATAGTGCAACAAGTTGACACACATTACTTTATATGTCGCTGTTAAATTTTATTTATAATTTTTTAGCTTAAGTTTTTCTCTTGTTTCAGCGGGAGTCATTATTGACACACCAAGATCATTTACAATTCTTATTGCTTTTTCAACTAGTTGAGCGTTAGTTGCTAATTTACCTTTTTCTAAATATAAATTATCTTCAAGCCCTACCCTTGGATTTCCACCCATAATTACAGTTTGAGCAACAAATGGCATTTCATTTTTAGAAATTGCAAAACCTGACCAAACACCTTCCTTAGGCATTACATCCTTCATTGCTTGCATAGCTAAAGGTGTAGCTGGTGCTCCCCAAGGTATACCAAGACACATTTGAAACATTGGAGGATCATTTAATAATCCCTCTTTATATAACTGCGCTCCAAACCACATATTTCCTAAATCAAAAGCTTCTACTTCTGGTTTTACATTTATTTCTTGCAATCTTTTAGCAGCCTTTCTTAAGTCGTTAGGTGTATTTACTGTTATTACAGAACTGTCACCAAAGTTTAAAGTTCCGCAATCTAAGGTGCATATTTCTGGTAAAAATTGTTCTGCATTTGCAATTCTCTCCATAACATTTGCCATGTCTGTTAAAGGTCCAAACTCTAATGGATTTTTTCCTTGTCCTATATCTAAATCACCACCCATTCCTGTTGTAAGATTTAAAATAACGTCAGTATCACTTGATCGTATTCTATCTACTACTTCCTTATATAATTCTAATCTTCTGCTAGGAGTGCCATCTTCTTCTCTTACATGAATATGAGCTATAGCTGCACCTGCCTTTGCGGCTTCTATCGATGCTTTTGCTATCTGTTCGGGAGTTTTGGGCAAATCAGGATGCTTTTTAGCTGTATCCCCAGAACCAGTTACTGCACATGATACGAAAACTTTGCTCATTTTTTTTTTATAGAAAGTATACTATCATATTAAAAATGGAAAGATCAGAAATTTTAAATGATTTAGCAGCTGTCTTTAGATGGACAGCAAAACTTAATATGCATGAAGGTGTTGCGAACCACTTTAGTGTGTGTGTTCCAGGCTCAAATGAAGATTTTTATGTTAATGGATCAGGAATG
>CACDEK010000005.1 GCA_902551735.1 uncultured Pelagibacteraceae bacterium
ATATATAATAATTTAGAAATATTAAATAATTTAATTATAGACATGCAATCTATACCAATTTATATAACTCAACGAAGTTTAAGATGGAAAAAAAAAAATAATGAATTTTTTTCGATACCAGGTGAAAATTATTATAGAAATGAAAAATTGAGAGCAGAAACAATTATGAAATTTTGTAAGCAAAATAATGTAAATTGTATTGATATATTTTCTCTAATAGAATTAAAAGAAAAGGATACATATGATTTAATTCATTTAAATCCAATTGGAGCAGAGAAATTATCTGAAGAAGTTTACAAAAAAATCAAAAACATAATTTAAAAAATTTGTGTTTATAATATTTTTAACATTAATTGTCGGAATAAATATAGTTTTATATTTAAATAATAATTCAATTGCAAAATATTTTTCTCTTTATGATAAACCAGACAAAGTTAGAAAATTTCACCAAGAAAGTGTTCCAATAACTGGAGGAATATTTATATTTATAAATATTTTTTTTTATATTATTTTTCAAATATTTTTTTTTGAAAATACATTCTTTTTTAATAACTTAAATATTTTAATAATCTTTTTTGTATTTTGTTCCTTATTTTTTTTACTTGGTATTTTAGATGATAAATTTCTTTTTAATCCAAATTTAAAGTTTTTTTTAATCTTTATATTTATTATTATTATCTTATTTTTGGACAAATCGTTGATAATCAAAAATGTAAATTTACGATTTGCAAATTTTTATTTAAATATTTTTTCTATACCTTGGACAGCATTATGTTTTTTATTATTTATAAATGCATTTAATATGTTTGATGGACTGAATCTACAAAATTCTACTTATACTATTTTTTTACTTTTTATTTTATTATTTGAAAGCCAATTTAATAATATGATAATTTTTATATTTATTGGAGTTATTTTATTTTCAATTTTAAATAAAAATAACAAATCCTTTTTAGGAGATAGTGGAACATACCTTTTGTCATTTGTAATTGGTTACTTATTTATAAAACTATATAATGAAAA
This sequence comes from uncultured Pelagibacteraceae bacterium, assembly GCA_902551735.1. Classification (GTDB taxonomy): domain Bacteria; phylum Pseudomonadota; class Alphaproteobacteria; order Pelagibacterales; family Pelagibacteraceae; genus Pelagibacter. Next base: position 1,024 of record CACDEK010000005.1, read on the forward strand.
TCAAATTAGATTTGCAGATCAAATTGTTTTAGCAATGATAATACCTGGAATAGATTTAATGAGATTGTTTATTCAAAGAATATTTATATATAAAAGATCACCATTTAGTCCAGATAGATTGCATTTACATCATTATTTTTTAGATAAATTTGGGCAGAAAAAAACTCTTTTATATATTAATTTATTAATAATAATGCCTTATGTTGTAGCAAATTATTTTGAAAATTTCTTTATTTTCATTTTTTTTCAATTATTTATTTATCTTGCGATTTTATTATCATTACAAAAAAAAAAAAATAAATTATAGTCTCCATATTAAATAATGAAATTATCAGTAATTATACCTTGTTATAACGAAGAGAAAACTTTAGAGGAAATTTTTCATAAGGTTGATCAGTTTAATAAGTTTGAGAAAGAAATAATAATAATTGATGATTGTTCAAATGATGGAACTGCTAATGTTATTAATAATTTAAAAATTAAAAATCCCGCAATTAAAACTTTTAGACATGATAGAAATCTTGGAAAAGGGGGTGGAATTAGAACTGGTTTAAGTTTAGCAACAGGCGATTTAATTATTATTCAAGATGCAGACTTAGAGTATGATCCATCTGACTACTCAAACTTAGTGGAGCCATTTTTAAAAACTGACGCACAAGTTGTTTATGGTACAAGGTTTAAAGGAGGAGGTTATTCTAGACTTCATTTTTTTTGGCATTATGTTGCAAATAAAATATTAACCTTACTAACAAATATAATGACCAATTTAAACATGAGTGATATGGAAACTGGATATAAAGTTTTTAAGAGTGAAGCAATAAAATCTATAGATATAAAAGAAGATTCATTCGGTATAGAACCTGAAATAACTATCAAATTAGCAAAAAAAAAATTTATATTTTATGAAGTTCCAATATCCTATAAAGGAAGATCTTATCAAGAGGGAAAAAAAATAACTTTGAAAGACGCTTTTGTGGCAGTTTATTGTATTTTTAAATATAGGTTTTTTAATTAATATAAATTAACTTATACCCATTTTTATTTTCTATCTTTAGATTTTGTATTAGATAATTCGAACATGGAGATTGGTTAAACATACATTCTCCACTAGAATAATAATATATTAAATTTTTTTTATTATCATAAATAGGCTTTAGTTTTTTAGGTTTATTAGGAGCTAGATCGCTCAAAGTGTAAATTTTAGGCCATGGATAATTTACATATTCTTTATTTTTTATTTCATAAATTCTTTTAAAATTTTTAAACATTAATCCTGTTAGTGCAAATATAATAAAATAAATTCCAATTTTTTTTAAAAAATTTTCTTTTTTATTAATTGTAAACTGATCAATCAAAATACAAAATAAGGATATAAAAAGTACGGCTATGAAAGACATGCCAAATCTATAGAGTGGAAATTTTATAAACCAAATAGCGGTCAATAACATTGAAATAATCAAAATTAAATTATTTGATTTGTTCGATTTTAAAACTTTTGGAATATTTCTTGAAGTAATAATTATCAATATAAGAAATATTAATAAAAAGAATGCTAAAGGGGAAATTTTTTCTACAATTTTTTTAAAATGATATTTTTTCCAACCATTAAACCATTTAAAATTTTTAATGTATTCCTCTCTAGGAATTTTCAATAATTGGTCATTTCGTATTTCTTTTGACCAGGCTTCTGCTTCTATAGCTATTTTTTTTGTTTTTTCTATATCTGTAAATTTTAGACCATTAATACATGTTTTAGAAATTGGATAGATAAAACATCCACTTATTAATATATTTTTCATAATCAATAAGGATAAAAAAAATGCACAAACTATAATTTTTCTATTTATTATTAATTTTTTTAAATTTTGATTGTTAGTACTTTGGATAAATAAATATATTGGAATTATTAATGTAATGATCATAGAGGCTTTATTTGCAAAACAAAAGATTGAAAAAAGTGTTATTTTAAATAATTCGTTAATATGAAGTTTTTTAATATTTTTAATACTTATTAAACAAAAAATAATCATAAAAAAATATAAATGGGCAGGACCATCATTTCCATAATTACTATATCTACCAAAAGCATAAAATGAGAATAAAATTATAAAAAAGGAAAAAATATTTTTATTAATATTTAAATCTTTGTTTAATAAAAAATAATTAATAAGATAATAAAAATAAAATGCAAATAATGATGCAAGGGGAATATTAATAAATTCTATATTAAAAAAGTGACTATTATAAATTGCAGATATGTATTGAACAATTGATGTATGTCCAAACCTATGATGTAAATTTGTAATTCCAAGTATGATTTTATTTTCTTGTAAAATACTTATGTAGGGAAGATGGTAAAGCCCCGCATCAGGTCGATTAATATTAGAACCATATATTAAAATAAAACTAATTATGGTTACAAAAAATAATAACTTGTTTAATTCCTTTTTATTTGAAAATTTGGTGTAAATTTTAAAAAAATAAATAATTAAAATAAAAAATAAAATATCACCAACCAATTTATTTAAAGGTAATATAAAATTTATAATTAAAGCTATAAAAGATAGAAATATAAAACCAAATATTCCTGACTCAAATAAACTTAATTTATTTAAATCATCTTTTAAGAAAATTTTTTGAAAAATATTTCCAAGGCTAAATAGTATAATTGTCGATATTAGATTTGAAGCAAAAAGACTTAACATTTTTCATTTAAAGATATTGTTAATATAAATTGATTGATATAAGTAATATATAAGTTAATTAAATTTGGCAATTTTATAATAAAATACATGTTATTACTGAATAAGTAATTTAAATGATTTCTGTAATTATTCCTACATTAAATGAAAAAAAAAATATTTTAAAAATTGCGAATAAGCTAAATAAAATAAAAATTGTTTCGCAGGTCATATTTGTTGATGATAATTCTATAGATGGCACATTTGCAGAAATAAAAAAAATTAAATTTACTAAATTCTATGGATATTTAAGAAAATCCAAACAAAGAGATTTATCACAATCAGTAGTTTATGGAGTTGATAAAGCTAATAACAAAAATATATTAGTTATGGACTGCGATTTACAACATGATGTAAAATATATTGGCATGATGTGGAAACTATTTATAAAATCAAATTATGATGTAATTGTTGCAAGCCGTTTTAAAAGAAAAAAATTTATTGGAAATATAAGTTTCTTAAGAAGTTTAATTTCAAAATTTGCAATATTTTTAATTAATTCTGTTTTTGGAACAAAGTCTTCAGACCCTTTGTCGGGTTTTTTTCTTTGTAAAAAAAACCTTATTAATGCACATAAAAAATTTTTTTTTTTAAGAGGATATAAAATATTATTCGATGTCATATATAATAGTAAAAGAAATATTAATGTAAAAGATGTAGAAATTAGTTTTAAAAAAAGAAATTTTGAAAAATCTAAATTTAATACAAGAGTAATATGGTTATTTTTAAGACAAATGCTTTATACAAAATTAGTTGTAAAAAAATAAATATATATTATAAGTTCTTTGCCTGGTGATTATTGCGAAGGTGTAATACCCGATCCCATTCCGAACTCGGAAGTCAAGCCCTTCTGCGCCGATGGTACTTTGTCTTAAGACACGGAAGAGTAGGACGTTGCCAGGCTAAACAAATCCAAATGAGAAATAAAATTGTTGTAACTGGTGGTGCTGGGTTTGTTGGTTCAAATCTAATTGAATATCTTTTAAAAAAAACAAATTTTAAAATTATTAGTATAGATAATTATTCTTCAGGTACTTCAAAAAATCACATTTTAAGTTCCAGAGTAAAATATATAAAAGGAAACACTGTAGATATTTCTAAGATACTAAGTTCTCATAAAAAAAAAATTCACTCCGTTTTTCATTTTGGTGAATTTGCTAGAATATATCAAAGTTTTGTAAAACTTAGCAATTGTTTAGACTCTAACACAATAGGAACAAATTCAGTATTTAAATTTTGTTTAGAAAATAAAGTTAAACTAATTTATTCAGCAACATCAGCAAGCTTAGGTAATAGTGGTTATGATAAAAATTTATCTCCGTATGCATTTACAAAATCCAAAAATTTAGAATTATTAGAAAATTTAAAAAAATGGTTTAATTTTAAATATGAAGTGATTTATTTTTATAACGTTTATGGACCAAAACAAATTTGCAAAGGAGATATGGCAACCGTAATAGGAATTTTTGAACATCATTATAAGAATAAACTACCATTACCAGTTGTTAGACCTGGTTTTCAATCTAGAAGATTTACCCACATAAATGATACAGTGAAAGTCTGTTATATTGCTTGGAAGAAAAATTTATGTAAACATTATGCTATTACTCACAAAAAAAGCTTAACTATCATCGAAGTTGCAAAATTATTTAAATCGAAAATCAAATTTTTAAAACCAAGAAGAGGCGAAAGATATGCTTCTGCATTAACAAAAATGAGCATAAATAACAAAGTCAAAAGAATATATGGAAAGATTCAACTGAAAGATTATGTAAAATCTATTGTGAAAAAATGAAATCTTTACAAACTAATTATAATTATATAACAAAATGATTAATCTATGAAAATTGCAAGCTCATTAAAATCTTTAAAAAAAAGAGACCTTAATTCTAAATTAGTTAGAAGAAGAGGCAGGGTATATATTATAAATAAAAAAAACCCAAAGTTTAAAGCAAGACAGAAGTAATCATTTAATTTTTTATGATAGTTGGTTCGGTATCTGAAAATAGAGATTTAGAAAAAAGAATTTCAATAACTCCAGATATAGCAAAAAAATATATAAATTTAGGATTTGAAGTTCAGTTGAGCGAGAACTATGGAAGTCATTTAGGTTTTGAGGAAAAAGAATACAATGAAGTTGGAGTTAAATTTGTAAGTGACGAAAAAAAATTAATAGAAAATGTAGATATTATTATTCAGATGAGTTTATTAGATGAAGCTAAAACTTCTCTTTTAAAATCTAACCAAATTTTTATTGGTGTTTTAAATCCTTATGAAAATAAAAAAAAACTTGATGAGTTAGTTAAAAAGAAAATTAACTTATTTTCTCTAGAATTATTACCTAGAATAACTAGGGCGCAATCTATGGACATACTTTCTTCTCAAGCAAATTTAGCCGGATATAAAGCTGTAGTAGAATCATTTTCAATTTTTGAAAAAGCAATACCAATGATGATGACAGCAGCAGGAACTATTCCTGCAGCAAAAGTTTTAGTTGTTGGTGCTGGAGTTGCAGGTTTACAAGCAATAGCAACTGCAAAAAGGATGGGCGCAATTGTATTTGCTACAGATGTAAGAGCAGCTTCAAAAGAGCAAGTTGAAAGTTTAGGGGGAAAATTTTTGACAGTAGAGGGAACTGAAAATTTAGAAACTGAAGGTGGGTATGCGAAAGAAGCATCTAAAGACTTTAAAAAAAAACAAGAGGAATTATTAAGTGAGACTCTTAAAAAAATTGATATTGTAATTTGTACAGCTTTGATACCAGGAAAAAAAGCTCCATTAATTATTAAAGAAAATATGATAGAGAATATGAAGCCAGGGTCAGTAATTTATGATTTAGCAGCAGTTCAAGGTGGAAATGTAGCATTTACCGAGGTAGATAAAATTATTGAAAAAAAAGGAATTAAAATAATGGGGGAAACAAATATTTTAAATAAATTACCAACATCATCTTCAAGTCTCTATGCGAAAAATGTATTTAATTTTGTTTCAAATTTATATGACAAAGAAAATAAAAAAATAAATATTAATTTAGATGATGAAATTATTGCTAAAACATTAATTAAATAAACTTATGGAAATAGACCCTTTTATATTTAGACTTAGTATTTTTATACTTTCAATTTTTATAGGATATTATGTAGTTTGGAGTGTTACCCCATCCTTGCATACACCTTTAATGTCAGTAACAAATGCAATTTCTTCAGTGATAATAGTTGGAGCCATAATAGCAGCTTTAGCAGTAAAATCTGGAAATTTATTTGATACAGCAAACATTTTTGGATTTTTGGCGATAATTTTAGCTGCTGTTAATATTTTTGGAGGTTTTTTAGTAACTCAAAGAATGTTGGCTATGTATAAAAAAAAAAAGAAAGATAAGAAATGATTTCAGAAAATTTATTAGCGATATTTTATCTTATTTCAGGAGTGCTATTCATTTTAGCACTTAGAGGCCTTTCATCTCCAGAAACATCAAGACAAGGAAATTTATTTGGAATAATTGGTATGGCAATAGCCATTGTTGTTACAATTATTTCAGTTGGTAACTTTTCAACGGGTTTTCTATATTTATTAATTTTACTAGTTTTAGGAGGATCAATAGGAGCATTTATTGCCTATAAAATACCAATGACTGCTATGCCAGAACTTGTAGCCGGCTTTCATAGCTTAGTTGGATTAGCTGCTGTTTTTGTGGCTATATCTGCTTTTTTAAATCCTGAAATATTTAATTTAGGATTTTCAGGAAATATAAAAATAGCCAGTTTAATTGAAATGTCATTGGGGGCCGCGATAGGAGCAATCACATTTACAGGATCAATTATAGCTTTTTTAAAATTGAGAGGGATAATGTCAGGCTCTCCTATAACTTTTTTTGGTCAACATTATTTAAATCTGACACTAGGTTTAATTTTATTCGGTTTAATCTTTTACTTATGCAAAACTCAAGTTGATACTTGGTTTTGGACAATAATTATAATTTCATTTTTATTAGGCGTATTGTTAATTATTCCAATCGGTGGTGCAGATATGCCTGTTGTAATTTCAATGCTTAATTCTTATTCAGGTTGGGCTGCAGCTGGAATTGGTTTTACTTTAGAAAATACAGCTTTAATAATCACAGGAGCATTAGTGGGTTCATCTGGGGCAATACTTTCATATATTATGTGTAAGGGAATGAACCGTTCATTCTTTAACGTAATACTTGGTGGTTGGGGAGCAACAGATCAAACTTCTTTAGGTAAATCTAAAGAACAAAAGCCTGTAAAAAGTGGAAATTCAGATGATGCAGCATTTCTTATGAAAAATGCATCTTCTGTAATAATAGTTCCAGGTTATGGAATGGCTGTTGCGCAAGCTCAACACGCATTAAGAGAAATGGTAGATGTATTAAAAAAAAATGGTGTAAAAGTTACTTATGCCATTCATCCTGTTGCAGGTAGAATGCCGGGGCATATGAATGTTTTGTTAGCTGAAGCTAACGTTCCTTATGATGAGGTTTTTGAATTAGAGGAAATTAATAATGATTTTGCAAATTGTGATGTTGCATATGTTATAGGTGCAAATGATGTAACTAACCCAGTCGCAAAAACGGATCCCCAAAGTCCAATTTATGGCATGCCTATTTTAGATGTCGAAAAATCAAAATCTGTTCTTTTTGTAAAAAGAAGTTTATCACCTGGCTATGCTGGTATCGATAATGACTTATTTTACAGAGATAATACTTTGATGCTTTTTTCGGATGCAAAAAAAATGACAGAAGATATTATAAAAAGTTTATAGTTAATGACAAAAATATTTTGTGATATTGCAGATATAAATTTAATTAAAAAATTTAACAAAAAAAAAATAGTTAAGGGATTTACGACAAACCCAAGTTTAATAAGAAAAGCTGGAGCTAAAAATTATTCAAAATATTGCAAAAGTATATTAAGGGTAACAAAAAAACCTATATCTTTTGAAGTATTTGCTGATGAAAATAAAAATATCATAAAACAAGCCTTAAAAATTAAAAATTGGGGAAATCAGATATATGTGAAAGTTCCAGTAACAAACTCAAAAGGAGTATTTTTAGGCAAGGTTATAAGTAAACTAAATAAAGAAAATATAAAATTAAATATTACTGCAGTTTATACTGCAAAACAAACAAGCAGAATTTTAAAAAGTATAAATAAAAAAACTAAAGTAATTATCTCTATTTTTGCAGGAAGAATGGCTGATAAAGGAAAAGACCCAATTCCTGAATTTAAAAAAAGTATTATGCTTTCAAAAAAATATAAAAATGTTGAAATTTTATGGGCTAGCGTGAGAGAACCTTATAATTATTTGCAGGCAAAACAATTAAAGTGTCATATAATAACTATTCCACCAAATATAATTGAAAAAATAGAAAATTTTGGAAAATCATTTAACGAATTAACTATAGAAACTGTTAAAACTTTTCTAATCGATAGTAAAAAATCAAAATATAAGATTTAATTGGTTGCGGGGGACGGATTTGAACCGCCGACCTCAAGGTTATGAGCCTTGCGAGCTACCAGACTGCTCCACCCCGCGATTTTAAATTCTGTTTTTAAGTTTATTTAGTTTTTTAACTCTTTTTATATTTTCTTGTTGAATTCTTTTTTTTTTTTCAGATGGTTTTTCATATGTGTTTTTTAATTTTATTATTTTAAAGAACCCATCTCTTTGTAGTTTTCTTTTAAGAACTCTTAGAGCTTGTTCAACATTATTATCTTTTACTTCTATTTTAATAACTACCTCCAAAAAGCAGAGTAACTAACATTTTAAATTTTTTATGTCCATTAAATTGATGCATTTTTAACTTGATTTCTCTAGACTTTTCTTTTCTTTTTCTCTTTTTTCTCTTTTTATTCTTCTTTCAGCTTTTTCAATAGAACTCAGTAAGTCTTTTTGCGAAAATAATCCCATTGCTACAGGATCTTTGGGGTTTAAATTATTATAGTTCCAATAATTTTTATTTCTAATTGCCGAAACAGAATTTTTTGTGACACCTACAAGTTTTGCAATTTGAGAGTCTTTTAATTGAGGGTGTTGTTTAATTAACCACAAAGCTGAGTCAGGTTTATCTTGTCTCTTTGACAACGGTACATACTTTTTTACTTTTTTATCTATATTTGAAATTTTAATATCACTACTTGTAATTTCCAAAGGTCTATTTTCATCATTTGATGATAATTCTATTTCTTCTCTAGTTAACTGACCAGATATAATTGGGTTATATGGTTTAATTCCTTTTGCAACTTCACCATCTGCTATTCCTTGTATTTCCACTTCATGTAAATTACAAAATTCAGCAATTTGTTTAAATGTTAAAGTTGTGTTTTCTACTAACCAAACAGCAGTAGCCATTGGCATCAAAGGTGTATTACTCATTTATTTTTTATTCTCTGATCTAAAGTTTTGAAATTTTTTATTAAATTTGCTTACTCTTCCCTTGTCTAAGATCGCTTGTTTGCCCCCAGTCCATGCAGAGTGAGATTTTGGGTCAATTTCTAATTTTAATACATCACCTTCAGATCCCCAAGTAGATTTTGTTTCAAACTGAGAACCATCGGTCATTTCAACTTTAATAGTGTGATAATTTGGATGTATTTTTTTTTTCATAACGAGACTTATAGCAAAAAGGTTTAATAAAACAATTAAAAGTTGATTAAGTTTTTGATTAATTTTTGGTTAATTTCAACACTTGAAGCTAGTACTTTTTTAACTTCATATTTATTAACATCAATGTCATTAATTATACCACCAGCTTCTTTAATTAGTATTATCCCAGAAGCAATATCCCATATATTTAAATTTTTTTGAAAATATCCATCAAACTTTCCTGATGCCACATAGGCTATATCTAGTGCGGCACTACCAGTTCTTCTAAGTGTAATATTTTCTTCAAAATTTACTTGTTCCATATTGTTGCCACCAGTTGCGAATAAACAATTATTTAATTTATTTTTGTTCGAAACTCTTATTCTTTGATTATTAAGGTAAGCCCCATTATTTTTTTCTGCATAAAACATTTCATCTTTAATAGGATCGTAAACAACTCCAGATACTATTTCATTTTTAGTTTTTAAAGCTATAGATATTGCAAAGTGTGGCACGCCGTGCAAAAAATTTGTAGTTCCATCTATTGGATCAATTATCCAAATATTATCTTTATCATTTTCAACTTTGTTTTCACTTTCTTCGCTAATTACAGAATAATTTCTTTTTGATTTGATTAACTCTTCAATAATAATTTTTTCTGCTTTAATATCTGCATTTGTAACAAAGTCTAAAGGCCCTTTAGAAGAAACTTGTAGTTTTTCGAGTTCGCCAAAATCTCTAATTAAAGCTTTAGAAGCTTTTTCACTTGCTTTTATCATAATGTTAAGATCTGCAGAAATAGATTTCATAATAAATTTTATATTTTTTTTATATATTCAATTGTTCTTGTATCAACTAATATTACATCTTCACTTTCTATGAATGGAGGAACTTGAATTTTTAACCCATTTTCTAGTACCGCAGGTTTGTAAGATGATGAAACAGTCTGTCCTTTTAGAGCAACATCAGTAGTTGCGATTTTACATTCAATTTGCTTTGGAAGATCAACTGATAGAGGTTTATCATTATAAAAATTAATTGAAATTTCTAAATTTTCAGTAAGCAATTTTCCTTTTTCTCCAATAATTTGTTTTTTTAAATTTATTTGTTCAAATGATTTTTGATTTATAAAATAATATTCATTTTCGTCTTCATATAAAAAAGAAAACTTTTGTTCATCTAAAGAAGCTTTTTCAACTGAGTCACTTGATCTAAATCTTTCATTAAGTTTAGTATTGTTATTGACACTTTTCATTTCAACTTGGTTAAAAGCACCACCCTTTCCAGGTTTAACATGTTGAGTTTTTAATACTTCCCATAGATCATTTTTATGTTCTATAATCATTCCTGGTTTAATTTCATTGCCTAATATTTTCATTTTAAATTACTTATAGCTTCAAATGGTTTATATTTTTTATTATTCCAAATGTAGCCTGAGATAGCTAAAAAGTTTGCTTTATTCAATAAAAGTTTTTTATAATTGTCTAAATTTATTCCACCAATAGCAACTATTGGAATATTGGTTGTATTTTTTGACCAATTTAAGATTTTAATATTAGCTTTGTATTTAGATCGTTTAGTTTTGGTTGGAAAAAATGCCCCTAAAGCAATATAGTTTGCTTTATTTTTTATAGCTTTTTTAATTAATTTTTTTGAATTATGGCAAGTAATTCCTAAAATATGTCCTTTTAAAATTTTTCTTGCTAAACTTATATTCATATCAGATTGGCCAATATGACATCCATCAGCATTAATTTTTTTTGCTAGTATAGGATCGTCATTTATTATGAATTTAACATTATATCTTTTGCATAACTTCTGTATTTTTTTACCTATAATTAATTTTTTTTTTTTACTTTCTTTCTTTAATCTAAGCTGAAAATATGCGACTTTTTTTAGTTTAAAAATTTGTTTTAGTTGATTATAAAAACTATTACTTTTTATTTTATTTGGAGAAATTAAGTAGACAAATCTTTTCTTTTTTTTAAATTTTATCAATTTTTTCAGACCATTCACCTTTAGATGCAAGACTACACATTTTTGCTCTATGATTGAAAACTTCCTGAGTTCCCTTAAGATTTTTTAAATCTTTTGACCAAAATTTAAGTGCACTTTGTTGTAAAGCTCTACCGTAAGAGAAGGTCATAATAAAATTTGTATTGTTTTTTATATTAATTTCATTCAAGTTTTTGGTTGCTTCTTTTTCAGTTTGTCCACCAGATAAGAAAGCTATACCAGGTACTTCTGATGGAACAGATTCTTTAAGACATTTAATAGTCATTTCAGCAACTTTTGAAGTATCGATTTTTTCATTTGAATCTGAACCTGGTAAAATCATATTAGGCTTTAATATTGTTCCTTTTAATTCAACTTTATGTAGTTCTAGTTGTTCATAGCATTTTTTTATTACTTCAGAAGTTTTTTTAAAACAATCTTCTGAATTATGATTTCCATCCATTAACAATTCTGGTTCAACAATTGGTACCATCCCACATTCTTGAACTAAAGCAGCATATCTCGCTAAGGCATGAGCATTAGAATAGATTGATATTTGGCTTGGATATTTTTTTGAAATTATATAAACACCTCTCCACTTAGCAAATCTAGCACCTAAATTGTAATATTCTTTTAATCTTTCTCTTAAACCATCAAGACCCTCGGTAATTTTCTCTTCTTCAGAATTGGCTAAAGTTTTTGCGCCAGTATCAACTTTTATACCAGGAATTGAATTTGAATCTGAAATTAACTCAGGAACTTTTTTTCCTGATGTGCTAGTTTGTTTTATAGTTTCATCGTAAAGAATAACACCTCCAATACATTCTTTCATACTAGAAGAGCTAAAAAGTGTTTCTCTAAATAATAATCTATTATTAGTACTGGACTCAACATTAAAACTCTTAAGTCTTTTGGTCATTGTTCCAGTGCTTTCGTCTGCGGCTAGAATTCCTTTTCCGCTACTGATAATTTGCAGAGCTATATTATTTAATTCAGACATTTTGAGTTAGTGCTTTTATACCAGGTAAAGTTTTTCCTTCAAGGTATTCTAAAAATGCTCCACCAGCAGTTGAAACAAATGTAAATGAGTCTATTTTTTTAAATTTATTTATTGCTGCAACTGTTTCTCCTCCACCGGCTACAGAAAAAATTTTATCATTTATTGTTTTTTGAGCAATTATTTCTAATATTTTTTTAGTACCATTTTGAAATTTTGGATTTTCAAAATATCCTGCTGGACCATTCCATAATACGGTATTTGAATGAGCAATTATCATATTGATACAAGAAATTGTCTTTGATCCAATATCTAATATCATTTCATCATCATTTACTGCTTCTATATTTTTTTCTACTCCAGTATCTTCAAAATTTTTTGAAACAATAACATCTACCGGACATGTAATTTTACAATTATATTTTGTAGAATTTTCTAAAATTTCTTTTATTAAGTGTTCACAATCATTTTCACATATTGATTTACCTATTTTTGAGCCAGTATGTTTTAACATTGTATTAGCCATGCCCCCGACAATAATTATATTATTAAATTTTTTAATTAAGTTATTAATAATTTTAATTTTAGTTGAAATTTTTGAACCACCAATAATAAGAGTAATAGGTTTTTTTATTTCAGAGGTTATTTTTTTCAACGCATTTATTTCATCGGTAATTTGTAAACCAAAATACGACGGAATGTATTTAGTGATTCCTTCAACAGAGGCATGAGATCTGTGAGAGACTGAAAAAGCATCATTAACATATATATCCCCTAAATTTGATATTTTTTTAGAAAATTCTTTGTCGTTTAATTCTTCTCCCTCATTAAAACGTATATTTTCCAACATCATTATCGAACCATTTGAAATTTTATTTACCTCGGACAAGGTATTTTCGTTTATTGTATTTTTGTTAAATAAAACCTCTTTATTTAACAAAGAGGATAATTTTTTTGAAATAGGTTCCAAAGACATTCCAGTAATGACCTTGCCCTTTGGTCTTCCAATGTGAGATAAAATTATAATTTTTGCTTTTTTTTCTATTAATAATTTTATAGTTGGTATTATTTTTTCTATTCTAGAAGTTTCAGTTATAGCGCCATTTTGCATTGGAACATTTAAATCAACTCTAAGCAAAACTTTTTTACCTTCGAGTGTTAGATTTTGATCTAAAGTATTATTCATAAAAATTAAATTTTATGAATATACTCTGCTAAATCGCACATTCTTGATGCAAATCCCCATTCATTATCGTACCAAGCAGAAACTTTACCCATGTTGCTTCCAATGGCCTTAGTTAAAGATAAATCAACAATAGCAGAATTAGAGTTGTGATTAAAATCAATAGAAACAAGTTTTTCATTTGTTACATCAAGTACATTTATTAATTCTTTTTTTGAAGCTTTTATAAAAGATTGGTTAATTTTTTTTTCTGTTAACTTGTTTTTTGAATTAAAAACTAAATCTACAAGTGAAACATTTGGTGTTGGAACTCTTATTGCTAAACCCTCTAGTTTGCCTTTTAATTCTGGTATAATTTCACCGATAGATTTTGATGCGCCAGTAGATGTTGGCACCATAGACTGCGAGGCAGATCTTGCCCGTCTTATATCTTTATGAGAATTATCTAATAATCTTTGATCAGACGTATATGAGTGAATAGTTGTCATAAAACCTTTTTCTATTTTAAATTCTTTATTCATTACATAAGCGACAGGAGCGAGACAATTAGTTGTACAAGATGCTGCTGAAATTACTAAATCATTTTTTTTTATAGATTTGTGGTTAACGCCATATACTATAGTTTTATCAGCATTTTTACATGGAGCTGAAACAATAACTTTTTTTGCACCGTTTTTTATATGAGGTATAAGTTTATCTTTTGAATTAAATTTTCCGGTACATTCCATGACATAATCTACATTAAAATTTTTCCATTTAATTTCATTTAAATTTGAATGTTGTGAAAATGTAATTTTTTTTCCATTTAAAGTTAAATAATTATTTCCATATTTAATTTTACAATTAAATTTTCCATGAATAGAGTCATACTTTAATAATGAAGCAACCACTTCAGCGCTTGATCTACTATTAATATGTTTTATTTCTATTTTATTATTATTATTTTCAATAATTGATCTAATAACCATTCTTCCTATTCTTCCCAAGCCATTAATTCCAATTTTTGTTGCCATATTACTTATTTAACATTTTTTCTATTTTTTTAACTATATAATCGCTGTGTAGGTAAAAAGATTTATAAACATCTTTTCCAGGTGCACTCTTACCAAAATCATCAACTCCAAAGCAAATACCATTTTCTCCCACATGTTTTTTCCAAGGTTCTGTTAAGCCTGCTTCGATAGAAATTTTATATTTAGTTTCATTCATTATTTCTTTTTTATATTTTTCTGATTGAAGTTTAAATAATTCTAATGAAGGCACCGATATAACTTTTGAATAAATGTTTTGTGTGGCTAATTTATGACTAACCTCAATAGCTAAATTAACTTCTGATCCAGTTGCAAGAATAGTCAATTCTATTTTTTGATTAGTTCTTAATAATTCATATGCTCCTTTAATACATTTATTTTCACTTATATATTCTTTTCTTACAGGATTAATTTTTTGTCTTGATAGAGCAATAACACTTGGCGAACTATGATTTGTTAAAGCAAGTTCCCAACATTCAAAGGTTTCTACTGTATCAGCTGGTCTAAACACATTTAAGTTTGGTACAGATCTTAAACTTGAAAGTTGTTCAACAGGTTGATGAGTTGGTCCGTCTTCACCTAGGCCAATAGAATCATGCGACATAACATAAATTACTCTTTGTTTCATTAAAGCAGACAATCTTATAGATGGTTTACAATAATCACTAAAAATGAGAAAAGTTCCACCATATGGAATTAAATTGCTATGTAATGCTATGCCATTCATAATCCCACACATTGCGTGTTCTCTCACACCATAATGAATATAATTACCATCAAAATTTTTAGGTTTAATTATTTTATGACTATCAGTCTTTGTATTGTTTGATCCGGAAAGGTCTGCAGATCCTCCAATAAGTTCGGGTATTTTTTTTGTCAAAGAGTTTAATATTTTTTGTGAAGATTTTCTTGTTGCCATTATCTCCATTGATTTTATGTAATTTTTTTTTTCTTCTTTAATTATTTTTGAAACTATTTTTGAAATATTTTTAAATTTAATTTTATTTTTTTCTGATTTTTGTGAAGCTTTTTCTCCAATTTTTTTCCATTCATTCATAATATTTTTTGGAATCTCAAAAGGTTTATAATTCCATTTTAATTTTTTTCTTACTAAAGCAACTTCATTTTCTCCTAGCGGACTTCCATGGACAGAAGCTGTTCTTGATTTATTTGGAGAGCCATAACCAATAATTGTTTTGCATGAAATAGCCGAAGGAATTTTTGATTTTTGAACTTTTTTTAATGCATTAAAAATTTGTTTTTCATTATGACCATCAATTTCAATGTAATTCCATCCATAACTATTAAATCTTTTTTTAAAGTTGTCTGATACAGCAAGATTAGTAGGGCCATCGATTGAAATTGAATTATTATCAAATAACAAAATTAAGTTTTTTAATTTTAAGTGACCCGCTAAACTTAAAGCTTCGTGGCTTATTCCTTCCATTAAACAACCATCACCAGCCAAAACATATGTTTTGTGATTTATAATTTTTTTTCTATGTTGTTTCTTTAATATTTCTTCAGCAATTGCAAAACCGACAGCGTTTGCTATACCTTGGCCAAGTGGACCAGTTGTTGTTTCTATTCCTGAATTTGGCTCATATTCTGGATGTCCTGCGCAAATAGAATTTAGTTGTCTGAAATTCTTAATGTCATTTAATGATACACTTTTGTATCCTGTTAAATAAAGTAAGGAGTAAAGAAGCATTGATCCATGACCTGCAGACAAAACGAATCTATCTCTATTTATCCAACTAGGATTCTTAGGATTAAACTTAAGGTAGTATTTAAAAAGTATAGTAACGACATCTGCCATGCCCATAGGCATACCAGGATGGCCAGAGTTGGCCTTTTCAACAGCATCAATTGACAAAAATCTAATTGCGTTCGCTAAATCTTTATTTTGCTTACTCAAAAATTATCCTATCTAGACTAAGAAGATTCGATTTTATAATATAAGTATATATATATGAAAACTTATAGTGAAAAAGAAAAAAAACTCGATAATGCATTAAACAAACTAATTGATTTAAATTTAAATACAAATCTTAAAGAGAATTTACAACATTTGAGTTATGAAAAAAATCAATTAGAAATTGAAAAAAAAGAAATATTAAACAAATACAACGAACTTATTAATGAACATGAAAAAATTAAGCAAGAACTTAAAAGTCTAAAACATAAAGAAAATGATGAACAGTCAAGGGTTTCCGAATTTTCTGATAAAATTGATGAGCTAAATCAGGAAACAGATACTCTTCTTGAAGAAATTGATAAATGGCAAATGTAAATATTATTTTTAATGGAAAAGAATTCCTACTTTCCTGTGATGATGGACAGGAAGAGCATTTGATGGAATTAGCAGAAAAACTTAATGGTAAGTTTGATGGCTTAAAGTCCCAACTAGGAAATATAGGGGAGAATAAATTATTACTTATTACCTCGATTAAAATAATGGACGAATATTTTGAGACAAAAACAAAAATTGAAGAAAAAAAAAACGAATTAAATGAATTATCTAATAAATTTAAAGAGTTAAAATCTTTAGTTTATCAATATAGAGATGATAAAGAAAACGAAGTTAAAATTTTAAAAGAAAATCAAGATAACTTTAGAGAAGAAATTGAAAAAAATAAATTAGATTATGAAAAAATAATAGATGACGCGGCTAAAAAAATTGAAGACTTTATTCAAAAAACAAATATAGATAATCAAATTCAATAATAGCTTGTGTTAAAATCAAAAATTAGAAAAAAAATTTTAAAAATTAGAGAAATTAGAAATAAGGGAAAGATAGATATTAAATTTGTAAAAATCTTTAATTTGTTAAGAAGTTTATGCAATGTAAATAAAAAAATTATTGGCGGATACTATCCAATAAATTTTGAAGTTGACGACTTGGAAATATTAAAACAATTTGAAAAAAAAAAAATAAAAATTGCTCTCCCCATTGTAAAAAATAATTTTAAAATGCAGTTTGTTAAATGTTCTTTAAACGAACCATTTAATATTAATCGGTTTGGAATTCCAGAGCCTAACGAAGGAAAGATAGTTTATCCAGATATCCTATTAATACCATTGGTAGCTTTTGATAAAAAATTAAATAGACTAGGTTATGGCGCAGGTTTTTATGATAGAGCTATAATGTTATTAAAAAAAAAAAAAAATTTAATTACGATTGGTTTAGGATTTGATTTTCAAGAAGTAAATTTAATTCCAGTTTCTAAATATGATCAAAAATTAGATTTTATAGTTACTAATAAAAAAATTTTTAAATGAAAATTCTTTTTCTAGGAGATATTGTAGGAAATTCTGGGTGTGCTGCTGTAAGAAAATACTTACCAAAAAAAAAAGAAGAGCTAAAAATTGATTTTGTTATTGCAAATGGAGAAAATGCTGCAGAAAAAGGCTTAGGGATCACTGAACAAATAACAAAAGATTTATTTGAGTCAGGAGTAAATGTAGTAACCACAGGCAATCACGTCTGGGATCAAAAAGAAACAATTAATTATATTGAGAAAGAAAACAGACTATTAAGACCTTTAAACCTAGACAAACTTTCTCCAGGAAAAGGTTTTGATATTTATCTTGCAAAAAATGGTTTGAAAGTTGGTGTATTAAATTTAATGGGCAATATTTTTATGAAAAAATGCGAAGATGTATTTGAGGTAGCTCAAGAATTTATAAAAAAAAATAAATTAAAAAAAGATTATGATATTTTGATTGTTGACTTTCACGGTGAAATTACTAGCGAAAAAATGGCTATGGGACATTTTTTTGACGGACAAGCAACTTTTGTTGTTGGAACTCATACTCATGTTCCAACTTCTGATATTATGATATTAAATAAAGGAACAGCATATCAAAGTGATGCAGGAATGTGTGGTGATTATAATTCAGTAATTGGAATGAACAAAGAAAACTCTTTAAATAGATTTTTAAAAAAAAAATATCAAAAACATTATCCAGCTGACGGTGAAGCGAGTTTGTGTGGCTCTATAATAGAATGTGATGAAGAAACTGGTCTTGCAAAAAATATTAAACAATTCATATATGGGGGAATTTTAAAAAATTCATTTTAAAATTATGGCTGGACATTCTCACTGGGCAGGAATTAAACATAAAAAGGGAAGAGTTGACAAATTAAGATCTAACCTTTTTTCAAAACTTTCTAGAGAAATTACTGTAGCTGCTAAATTGGGGGATAAAGATCCTGACATGAATGCAAGGTTAAGATCGGCAATGCAGGCTGCAAGATCTGCAAATATGCCAAAAGAAAATATTGAAAGAGCAATTGCTAAATCATCTACGAACGTAAATGAAAAATTTGAAAATTTAAGATATGAAGGTTTTGGACCTGATAAAATTGCAGTAATAGTGGAAACTTTAACAGATAACAGAAATAGGACTGCTTCTAATATTAGAACTATTTTTCACAAGTATGGCGGTACTCTTGGAACGCTTGGTTCAGCTTCTCACAATTTCAATCAAATTGGCACTATAAAAATTGATAAGAAAGAAGTATCTGAAGATGAAATATTTGAACTTGCAATTGATTCCGGCGCCAACGAATGTCTCTCAAATGAAAAATTTCATGAAATACAGTGTGCAAAGAATGAAATTTATAATGTTAAAAA
This sequence comes from uncultured Pelagibacteraceae bacterium, assembly GCA_902551735.1. Lineage (GTDB taxonomy): Bacteria > Pseudomonadota > Alphaproteobacteria > Pelagibacterales > Pelagibacteraceae > Pelagibacter. The sequence goes on from CACDEK010000005.1 coordinate 20,214, forward strand.
AAAAATTGAAAAAAAAATTCAAAATTTTATTTCAACCCAATTAGAATGGAAACCATTAAATAGAGTAGAGATTAGTCAAGCAAAAATAGAAACAACAGGTGAATTTATTTATGCATTAGAAAATGACGATGATGTTCAAAAAGTATATACAAACTTAAAAGATGGAAATTTTTTATGATTATAATAGGAATTGATCCAGGAATTTCTGGATCGATTTGTTTTTTTGAAGACGGAAAAATAATTGATATTATTGAAATGCCAGTTATGTCTGATGGGAAAAAAAACAAAAGACAAGTTAATGGTGCTCAAATTTACAATGAAATTTCTTCAAGAATTAAAAACTATAATAATAAAGACATTAAAGTAGTAATCGAACAAGTTTCAGCTATGCCAGGACAAGGAGTAACTAGCATGTTTAATTTTGGACAATCTTTTGGTGTTTTAAAGGGAATTTGTTCTGCTATGCAGATCCCAATGTATTTTGTCAGACCAGCGAAATGGAAAAAATACTTTAATCTTATTAATTCCCAAAAAGATGCAAGCCGGACAAAGGCTATACAGATTTTTCCTTATATTTCGTCACAATTATCAAAAAAAAAAGATGCAAATAAAGCCGATGCTATCTTATTAGCCAGTTTTTTCTTTGAAACTTATAAATCTAGCGAATAGTTATTTAATTATATAGTCAAATTCATGACACATTTTAGTGTGAACTATCTTTAATGGAAGCAGATATATCTACTCAAGCAGTTAGTTTGGCTAGTAGCACAGATTTTTCAATAATAAGCTTGTTTGCTAGAGCCGATATTATTGTAAAAAGTGTAATAGTGATTTTAATATTAAGTTCAATTTACTCTTGGGCTATTATTTTTGAAAAAATAAGGATGTTCAAAAGAATAAATAATAGTACTGAAGAATTTGAAAATAAATTTTGGAAATCAAAGTCAGCTGAAACTTTTTATAATAACTTACCAGGAACTTTTGAAGATCCAATGGCAAGTATTTTTAGAAATTCAATGGAAGTAATGTTAAAGTCTAGAAAAAGTTCAAATTTAAATGAAAAAATGTCAACTATGTTAGAAATTAATATAGAACAGCAGATGGAAAAAATAGAAAAAAGCTATACCTTCCTTGCAACAGTTGGATCAACCGCTCCTTTTATAGGTTTATTCGGAACAGTTTGGGGTATTATGAATTCTTTTCAATCAATTGCAATTTCAAGAAATACTAGCTTGGCTATAGTTGCTCCAGGAATTGCCGAAGCCTTGTTTGCAACAGCTCTTGGTCTTTTAGCAGCTATCCCTGCAGTTGTCGCATATAATAAATTTAATAATGATTCAAAAAAATATTCTAAAAAACTTGAAAATTTTTCAAAAAGGTTTTTATCAATAATTTAAAATGGCTTTCAAAATAAAACGTTCATCAAGAGAACCTATGAGCGAGATAAATGTAACACCTTTTGTTGATGTAATGTTGGTTTTATTAATTATATTTATGGTTACTGCCCCACTTTTAACCGTTGGAGTCCAAGTTGATTTGCCGGAAAGTTCAGCTGACTCACTTCCTGAAGAACAGGAACCTTTAACTTTAACAATAAATGCAAAAGGTGAAATTTTTATACAAGAATCTAAAGTTGACTATGAAAAAATTATTGCAAAGATATTAGCTGTTTCAAAAAATAGAACTGATACAAGAATTTATGTTAGAGGGGATAAAACAATAAATTATGGAAGAGTTTTGGAAATAATGGGAATGCTGTCTGGATCAGGTTTTACTAAAGTTGCTTTAATTTCCGAACCTTATAAAGAAAGATAATTGAAAAGTGTATAAAAGCATCTTTATTTCAACGGGTTTTCATTTTATTATAATTATTGTTGCAACAATAAGTTTGCCTTTTTTAGCTAAGACACCAATAGATCTACCACCTTTAGTTTCTATTGAATTAATACAAATCACCGATAAAACTAGTATTCCTTTTGCTCCAAAAGCAAAAAAAATAATAGAAAAAATTAAAAAAAAGGAAAAAGAAAGAGTTGTTTCTGAACAAGCTCCACCAAAAAAAATAAAAAAAGAAAAACCCGAGGCTGTTCCTTTGCCAGATAAAAAAATCGAAGAAATTAAAAAAATTAAGGAAAAAAAGCAGAATCCAGAGAAAATAGATACTGAAGTTAAACAAGTTTCAGAATTTGAAAAAAAAGAAATTTTTGACCCTAATAGTATTGCAGCACTAATTGATAAATCAAAAGAGAATATTGCAGAAACAACTAAGAAAACAAATAAAGTTACCCAATCGCAAGATAAAAATGTCGAACTAAATGGATTATCTTTGAGTGAAGAAGATGCATTAAAAGCTCAAATTTTTGGCTGTTGGAGCATTCCTTTAGGTTTGCCGTTTAATGAAAATTTGTTGGTTAGAATAAAATTAAAGTTAAAACCAGATGGCTACGTTATAAAGTCAGAGATATTAGACCACGAGAGAATGAATAGACCTGGACAAGGATTTTATAAAGTGTTGGCAGAAAGCGCCCTAAGAGCTATAAGACTTTGTCAACCACTAAGGGTACCAACAACAGGCTACGAAAGATGGAAAGATTTACAGTTAAACTTTGACGCTGGCGAAATGTTAGGAGGATGATATTTTGAAATTTTTTAAAATAATTATATTAACAATTTTTTTTCAATCACAGGCTTATGCCTTAATTGAAGTTGATATAACTAGGGGTAATTTAAATCCACTTCCTATAGCTGTTTCTCCACTATTTTCTAACAATGATTCAAATGTTAAATTTGAAAAAATTGTTAAAGTTAATAATGTTGGTCATGAAATATCAAAAATTGTCGAAAATAATTTAAGACAAACAGGACTCTTTAATCCTTTAGAAAAAGATGCTTTTTTACAAGAATCTGAAATTGCACACTTAAAACCAAGATTTGAAGATTGGAATTTAATAAAAGCTCAAGCATTAATTACAGGAAAAGTAGAAATTAAAGATGAAAAATTAAGAGTTGAATTTAGACTGTGGGATGTTTTGGCTGCAAAAGAGATGCTTGCTTTGGCCTTTACAACTGTTCCGACTAACTGGAGAAGAGTAGGTCATATTATTACAGATAAAATTTATGAACGTTTAACAGGAGAGAAAGGGTATTTTGATACTAGGATAATTTATGTTGCGGAAGAAGGTCCAAAGACTCAAAGAATTAAAAAACTAGCAATCATGGACCAAGATGGATTTAATGTAAAATATTTGACATTAGGAAATGAGTTAGTTTTGACGCCTAGATTTAATCCTACCAACCAAATGATAACTTATCTTTCTTATTTTAGAAATTTACCAAGAGTATATCTTTTGGATATTGAAACTGGTGTTCAAGAAGTTGTAGGAGATTTTCCTGGAATGACTTTTGCGCCAAGATTCTCACCAGATGGAAAAAAAATAATAATGAGTTTTGCTACAGGTGGTAATTCCGATATCTATACAATGGATTTAGAAAATAGAATTGTAGAACGTATAACTAATCATCCATCTATTGATACTTCTCCCTCATACTCACCTGATGGTAAATTTATTTGTTTTAATTCAGATAGAAGTGGATACCAGCAAATTTATGTTATGAAAAATGACGGTTCAAATGTAAAAAGAATTTCATTCGGAAAAGGTTTATATGGGACTCCTGTTTGGTCTCCTAGAGGTGATTTAATCGCATTTACAAAATTACACAAAGGAAAATTTTATATTGGGGTAATGAGAACAGATGGGTCTGGAGAAAGGCTTTTAACAGAAAATTTTTATCAAGAAGCACCTTCCTGGTCACCAAATGGTAGAGTTTTGATTTTTTATAGAGAAACAGAAACAAATGAAAAAGGGGAAGGTTTTTCTGCAAAATTATGGTCTATTGACTTAACAGGGTATAACGAAAGGCAAGTTCCTACGAAAACCGACGCTTCAGACCCATCATGGTCGTCTTTATTAAGCAATTAATGTTAAATTTCTTGATTTTTTAACTTGAAAGATCTAACTAGTTGTGAAAAAGTATTATATTCAATTTTAAGGAGCTCTAATGATTTTGAACAAAATTTTAAAAAATACACTTTTAATAGTTGCAACATGTCTGATTTTGTCAGCTTGTGCGAGTACTAAAAAAGTAAGTGATATAGGTGGGCAGATAAAAGACGATGTTTATGTAGGCGAAGATACAGTGGAATACTTGGCTTCTGGTGTTCCAGATAGAGTATTTTTTGCAACTAATGAGTCAGTTTTAACAACTCGTTCTAGAGATACACTTAGAAAACAAGCAACATGGTTAAGAGAGAATCCGAATATTAGCATTGTAATCGAAGGACATGCTGATGAAAGAGGTACAAGAGAATATAACTTAGCTCTAGGAGAAAGAAGAGCGAATGCTGCAAAAGACTATTTAATGACTTATGGAGTATCTGCGGATAGAATTTCTGTAATTAGTTATGGAAAAGAAAGACCTGTGGACTCAGGCTCTAATCCATTAGCTTGGTCTAAAAATAGAAGATCAGTTAGTGTTAAAGCTAATTAAACTATTATTTTATTAAAAAATTAAAGACCCTCATATGAATATATGTAGGGTCTTTTTTTTGCCATCATTATCGTTAGAAATATTTGAATGTATATTGTTAGAAGAAAAATATTATCTTTATTTTTAATTTTGATATTTATATTTTTTTTTCAAAATTCTTACTCACAGGATAAAGATATTATGGAAATTTTAAAAATAATTCAAAAAGACATAAAAACTTTAGAAAAAGCCGTTTATTCTGATTTTGAATCTTCCTCATCAACTGTTGCCACGGATTTTGATCAAAATACTGAAGATGTATTAACTCGCCATTTATTAAAATTGTCAGAACTAGAAAATCAATTCAATGCATTAACTAATAAATTTGAAGAAATAAATTTTAAATTAGATAAACTTTCAACGAGATTGTCAAAGGTTCAAGCTGACAACCAATTAAGATTTCAACAACTTGAAAATATAAATGTTAATAATATTGATCAAAATAAAGTAGTTGTATTAGATCAAGAAGCAACTAAAGATAAAATTTTGCCAGGAACTTCAGAACCACAAGACATAGGTGAAATATCATATAAAGATACATTGACTAATGATGAATCGCAAAAAACTCAATCAATAGAAACTACCCAATCTGTTGTCTCAGAAATAGTCGAATCTGAAGAAAGAATATTGCCAGATGAAAATCCAGAAAAACAATATGAGTTTGCTTCTAGTTTGTTAAAAGTTGGTGATTATAATACAGCAGAAAGAGCCTTTTTAGAATTTATTAAATTTAATCCAGAACATAATCTAGCAGGCAATGCTCAATATTGGTATGCAGAAACTTTTAGAATTAGACAACTTTATACTGATGCTGCATCAGCGTATTTAGAAGGTTATCAAAAATATCCAAAAAGCAGTAAGGCTCCTATAAATTTACTAAAACTTGGCGTATCAATGGTTCAAATAGGGGAAAAGGAAGAAGGTTGCAGAATGATTACTGGAGTTAAAGAACAATATCCAAAAGCAAATCAATCTGTTCTTCAAAAAGCAAAATATGAAGAAAAAAAGTTTGGTTGCAAAAAAAATAATACATAATTATCTTCTAAAGCATTTAAATAATAATAGAGTTAAAAAAGTATTTAATGGCTATAAAAATCAATTAGATGAACTAATTAACAAAAAAACTTCAATTGGTGTTGCGATTTCTGGAGGACCTGACAGCATGGCTTTAGCATTTTTAACAAAATGTTATTGTTTAAAAAATAATTCAAATTCGAAATTTTTTTTAGTAGATCATAAAATGAGAAAAGAGTCTTCCAAAGAGGCAAAGAATGTTAAGAAAATATTAAATAAATTTGACATAAATTGTAAAATTTTAAAATGGAAAGGAAGCAAACCTGTTTCAAATATCCAGGGTATTGCAAGAAATAAAAGATATGAGCTTTTAAAAAATTCTTGTAAAAAATTGAATATAAATCATCTTTTGGTTGGTCACCATATTGACGATCTGTATGAAAATTTTTTTATTAGACTTTTACGAGGAAGCGGACTCAAAGGATTATCATCTTTTGGTGAAATGATTAGAGATGAAGATAATTTTTATATATTAAGACCTTTAATTAAATTTCAAAAAAAAGAATTAATTTATATTTCCAAGCTTGTATTTAAATTTTCTGTATCAGATCCAAGCAATGAAAATTTTATTTTTCTAAGAACTAGAATAAGAAAGCTCATTAATGAATTGAGAAAGGAAGGCCTTGATAATAAAAAATTAAATTTAACAATAAAAAATCTTAAAATTGCAAATGAATCAATAAATTATTATGTAAAAAGAAATTTTAAACTAAATACGAAATTAAATGAAAATAAAAATATGTTTATTTTAAGTAATAATTTTTTTAAACAGTCTGATGAGGTAATTTTTAGAAGCATGTCTGCAGTCTTAAAAAAAATTAGTGGTAAATATTACTCACCAAGAGGAAAAAGCATTTATGATTCTATTTTAAGAATGAAATTGAAAAATTTTAAAAAATTTACCCTAGGAGGCTGTTTTGTAGAAAAAGTTAGCGAAACAGTGTTTATTACAAGGGAAAAATAGAGAGAATTTATATAATTAGGTTAATTTGACACTTGTTTAATTAATAATAATTCTTATCTTAAACTTATGAATTTAAAAAATTTGGCCATGTGGGCAGTTATAGTCTTTTTAACTATTGGACTATACAACATGTTTAAAAATCCTGAGAGATCAATCAACAATAAAAATACAATTATATTTTCTGAATTTTTATCAGAGGTCGATAATGGCAGAGTTGTTGAGGTTCAAATTCAGGGGAATAACATATATGGAATTATGTCTAACGGAACCAAGTTTACAACTTATTCACCAAACGATCCAAATTTAATAGAAAAACTTACTAATAAAGGAGTAAGCATTTCCGCAGCACCAGTTGATGAAAAAATGCCATCATTATTTGGTGTACTATTGTCATGGTTTCCTATGTTGCTTCTAATTGCAGTTTGGATTTTCTTTATGAGACAAATGCAAGGTGGAAAAGGTGGTGCTATGGGATTTGGTCGTTCGAAAGCTAAAATGATGAACGAACTAAAAGGTAAAGTAACATTTAATGATGTAGCAGGAATTGAAGAAGCAAAAGAAGAAGTTGAAGAAGTTGTTGAATTTTTAAGAGATCCAAAAAAATTTAGTAGGCTTGGTGGAAAAATACCAAGAGGATGTTTGTTAGTTGGTCCACCAGGAACAGGAAAAACATTATTAGCTAGAGCAATTGCAGGGGAAGCGGGAGTTCCTTTTTTTACAATTTCTGGTTCTGACTTTGTAGAAATGTTTGTTGGAGTTGGAGCTTCAAGAGTAAGAGATATGTTTGAACAAGGAAAAAAACATTCACCTTGTATAATTTTTATTGATGAAATTGATGCAGTTGGAAGAAGTAGAGGCGCTGGACTGGGCGGTGGAAATGATGAAAGAGAACAAACATTAAATCAGCTATTAGTTGAGATGGATGGTTTTGACACCAATGAAGGTGTAATTATTATAGCTGCAACAAATAGACCAGATGTACTTGATCCAGCTCTTTTAAGACCAGGAAGATTTGATAGACAGGTAGTCGTATCTTTACCAGATATTATAGGAAGAGAAAAAATACTTAAGGTTCATGCAAAAAAAATATCAATGGGACCAGATGTAAACCTAAGAACAGTTGCAAGAGGGACGCCTGGTTTTTCTGGAGCAGACCTTGCAAATTTAGTTAATGAAGCAGCTTTACTAGCTGCCAGAAAAAATAAAAGAATAGTTACTTTTGATGAATTTGAGGAGGCAAAAGATAAAGTGATGATGGGAGCTGAAAGAAGGTCAATGGTAATGACTGAAGAAGAAAAAAGACTAACGGCTTACCATGAGGCAGGCCATGCTATAGTTACCCTAAATGAAAAAGCTGCTTATCCAATTCATAAAGCCACTATAATCCCAAGAGGAAGAGCTTTAGGCATGGTAATGCAATTACCTGAAAGAGATGAACTATCTCAGACAAGGGAGCAATTACATGCACAAATGGCAATAGCGATGGGCGGAAGAGTTGCAGAAGAAATAATTTTTGGCGATGATAAAGTAACAACAGGAGCTGCAAGCGATATTGAACAAGCAACTAAAAGAGCTAGAGCAATGGTAATGAGAGCAGGTTTAAGTAAAGAGCTTGGGCCAGTAGCATATGGAGAAAATGAAGAAGAAGTATTTTTAGGACGTTCTGTTGCAAGACAACAAAATATGTCTGAAGAGACAGCAAAAAAAGTAGATATAGAAATTAGAAAATTTGTTGACAAAGGCTACGAAAGAGCAAAAAAAGTTTTAAATGAAAAAATAGAGGATTTACACAAACTTGCTAAAGCTCTTTTAACTTATGAAACTTTAACTGGAGCCGAAATAGAGGATTTAATCAATAAAAATGTTTATCCTAAAAACAAAGAAGAGTTAAGATCTAAGGAAGAAGATTCGAGCTCAGCACTAGGATCTATTGGATTAAAACCTAAAATTGTTCATTAAATTCTAATGACAAAATATTACACTAGAGCGTGTAATTTTTACTACGGGAAAATATCAAAAGAAAAAATCAAAAATAAAACTGCAATACCTTTAAATAAAAATCACCTTATATCTTTTGATACTATTGAAATTATAACTAGGAATTACAAAAAAAAAATAAATATAAAAGATATTGAGTCACAAAATTTAAAATTAAAAAATAAAATTAAGTCAGACCTAAAACTAATATTGAAAAAAAGAAAATTTAAAAAATTAAGTTTTTTAAATTTACCAATATTGATGGGTGTTGTAAATTTAACACCAGACAGTTTTTCTGATGGAGGAAAGTACAATAAAAAAAATTTAGGATATTTTCATGCTAAGTCGTTAATTAAGATGGGTTGTAAAATTTTAGATATAGGTGGTGAGTCGACAAGACCTGGAGCGATCGATATTAGAGAAAAAATTGAATGGAAAAGAATTAATCCGACTTTAAAAAAATTAAAAAAATTTAAATTTTTTATATCATTAGATACTAGAAAGTCTCAAATCATGGAAAGAGGTATTAAAAATAAAATTAATTTAATTAACGATGTTTCAGGTTTAACTTACGATTCAAATACAATAAATATTCTTAAAAAATATAATATTCCTTTTGTAATTCATCATGCGAAAGGAGATCCTAAAACTATGCAAAAAAATCCAAGCTACAAAAATGTTCTTTTAGATATATATGATTTTTTCGAAAAAAAAATTAAAGAAATAAGATCAAAAGGAATAAAACATAACAATATTATTTTAGACCCAGGAATTGGTTTTGGTAAAAACTTGAAACATAATATTACCTTAATTAGCAATATTTCTATTTTTCACTCTCTTGGTTTTCCTATAATGTTGGGTATCTCTAGAAAAAAATTTATTAAAGATTTATCTGGAAATAATGATAGCAAGGAAAGATTGGGTGGAACTATATCTTCAAGTTTACATGCGGTAACACAAGGAGTTCAAATATTGAGAGTTCATGATGTTAATGAAGTTAGTCAAAGTTTAAAAGTTTTTAAATCAATTAAATATACGTAATGTCAAAAAAATATTTTGGAACAGACGGAATTAGAGGAAGAGTAAATAGTAAAAATATTAATGGAGACATGTTTTTTAAATTTGGCTTAGCAGCAGGGACATACTTTAAAAATCTTAAAAAAAGCAAACAAACAGCTATTATCGCAAAGGATACAAGATTATCTGGCTACACACTAGAGCCCGCTTTAGTTTCAGGATTAGCGTCAGCAGGCATGCATGTTTTTACACTAGGACCTTTACCAACTAATGGACTTGCAATGCTAACAAAAAAAATGAAAGCAAATATGGGAATTATGATAACAGCGTCGCATAATCCTTATTTTGATAATGGCCTAAAATTATTTGGTCCAGATGGAATGAAATTATCTGATAAAATTGAAAAAAAAATAGAGAAATTGATAGACTCAAGAATTATAAGCAATTTATCTAAACCAGAGTCTTTGGGGAGAGTAAAAAGATTAGAAAATGCTAATGATAAATATATAAAAATTCTCAAAAGAAACTTTCCAAAAAACTTTAGTTTAAGAGGAATTAAAATTGCCATAGACTGTGCAAATGGAGCTGGTTATAAGTCTGGTCCTAAGCTTTTTAAGTCCTTGGGCGCAAAAGTTTATGAAATAGGGACATCGCCTAACGGTTTAAATATTAATGATAAGTGTGGCTCAACATTTCCAAATAAAATCAAGTCTTTTGTAAAAAAATATAGGGTAAATCTAGGCATATCCCTTGATGGAGATGCAGACAGAATCATTTTGTGTGATGAAAAAGGAAATATAATTAATGGAGATCAAATTATTGCAATGTTAGCCACTAGATGGAAACAAAAAAAAATTCTCAGAGGAGGAGTTATAGGAACTTTAATGTCTAATTATGGATTGCAAAACTATCTAAATAAGCAAAAAATTAGGTTTATCAGAGCCAATGTTGGAGATAGATATGTAAAAGAAAAGATGCAAAAAAATAAATATAATTTAGGGGGAGAGCAATCTGGACATATTATACTTGGAAAATTTGCGACTACTGGAGATGGTTTGTTGGTAGCTTTAGAAGTTTTATTTTCAATGAGAAAGGGTAGAAAGGCCAGCAAACTATTTAAAATTTTTAAAACTACACCGCAAATTTTAGAAAATGTAGCGGTTAATGATAAATCTATTATTAATTCTACTAAATGTAGAAGAGCCATAAATCAAGCTAATAAATTAATTAAAGATAAGGGAAGAATGCTTGTAAGAAAATCTGGAACAGAACCAAAAATTAGAATTATGTGTGAATCTGAAAACAGAACCTTACTATTAAAATGTATTAATATTGTAAAAAAATCTATTAGATAAATTGAAACCTAAATCTAAAATACTGATTATTGCGGGCTCAGACTCTTCTGGGGGCGCCGGTATACAAGCAGACATAAAAACTGTTACTTCGCTAGGTTCTTATGCAATGACTGCAATTACATCAGTGACAACTCAAAATACAACTGGGGTAATTTCTATTTCACAGATACCTCCTCAAGAAATATCAAAGCAGATAGAATTTACTTCAAAAGACATAAAGCCCGATGTGATAAAAATTGGAATGTTATATTCAACAGCTGTTATCAATTCTGTTCTTAAATCTTTAAAAAAAATTAAAGTCAAAAAAATAATTTTAGATCCGGTCATGACCGCAAAAGGCGGAACAAAGCTGATTGACGATCAGTCAATAAAGCTTCTTAAATCAAAATTGATTAAAAAAGTAAGTCTTATAACGCCAAATATTCCAGAAGCAGAGATCTTGACACGAAAAAAAATTTATAATCTTCAAGATATGATCAATTCAGCGAATGTTTTGATTAATTTAGGAGCTAAGAATGTTTTGATTAAGGGTGGTCATCTTAAATCAAAAATTATGTATGATGTATTTGTAAATAAAAAAGAAATATCAGTATTCAAAAATAAAAAAATTTTCACAAAAAATACACATGGTACAGGTTGTACACTTTCAAGCGCTATTGCTACCTATTATTCATGTGGAAAAACGTTAAAGAAATCTTGTGAGATGGCAATTAAGTATGTTAACCATGCAATTGGTACAGGGCCAAAATATGGAAGAGGTCATGGACCAATTAACCATTTAAATACAATAAATATAAAGAAAAACTTTAGATGAAAAATATAGTTGTTGTCGGTACTCAATGGGGAGATGAGGGAAAAGGAAAAATTGTTGACTGGCTATCAAGTGAGGCTGATGTTGTTATAAGATTTCAAGGTGGTCATAATGCAGGACATACACTTGTAATAGACGGAGTTACTTATAAACTAAGTTTGTTACCATCGGGAATAGTAAGAAAAAATAAAGTTTCTATAATAGGTAATGGGGTTGTTGTTGATCCTTGGGCTTTAATAAATGAAATTAAAGAGTTAAAATCTAAAGGAGTGGAAATAAATAAAAAAAATTTTATTATTTCCGAAGCAGTTACTTTGATTTTGCCTTTTCATAAGGAATTGGATGAAATTAGAGAAGATGATAGTGGCAAAGAAAATATAGGAACCACTAGAAGAGGAATTGGTCCAGCATATGAAGATAAAATCGGAAGAAGGTCTATTAGATTAATGGATTTACTTAATTTGGATAATTTAGATAAAAAATTGGAAAAAATATTATTTCATCACAATTCTATTAGAAAAGGTTTAGGAAAAAAAGTTTATAACATAGAGGGGCTTAAAGAAAAGTTGTTAAAAATAGTACCTGATTTAATTATTTATGCTCGACCAGTTTGGAAAGTAATAGATGAATATAAAAAACAAGGTAAAAAAATATTATTTGAAGGAGCACAAGGTATTTTGCTTGATGTAGATCATGGAACTTATCCATTTGTAACATCTTCAAATACTGTAGCCTCAGCAGCAGCAACAGGAACTGGTTGTGGTCCAAATACAATTGATTATGTATTAGGTATTACAAAAGCATATACAACTAGAGTAGGAAAAGGTCCTTTTCCAACAGAATTAAAGAGTGAAATTGGACAACATCTTGGAACCAAAGGTAAAGAATTTGGAACAGTTACTAGCAGAAAAAGAAGATGTGGCTGGTTCGATGGAGTACTTGTTAAGCAAGCAATAAAAATTTCAGGTATAAATGGTATTGCTTTAACAAAACTAGATGTTCTTGATGAATTAGAAGAAATAAAAATGTGTATTTCTTATAAGATAAATGGCAAACAAATTGATTATTTGCCTACAACTATTGAGGATCAAAAAAAAGTTGAACCTATATATAAAACATTTAAAGGATGGAAATCATCTACAAATGGAATAAAAAAATTTAATGAACTTCCAAAAGAAGCTAAAATTTATGTTAAAGAATTAGAAAAATTTATAGAAACTAAAATTGCCAGTATTTCAACTAGTCCAGAAAGAAATGATACAATACTAATAAACAATCCATTTAATAATTAACTTGCCGGTAGCAGATTTCTCGATTTTGCAGCATTGATCATGTGCTTTTGAAGTTTTTCAAAAGCTTTATTTTCTATTTGTCTAATTCTTTCCCTGCTAATTTTATACTTTTTACTCAATTCCTCCAAAGTTATTGGGCCATCGCTGAGTCTTCTTGCAAACAATATTTCTCTTTCTCGATCATTTAGAATTTTAATTGAGTCTTTAAGAAGATCTTTTCTTTTGTTCATTTCTTCTTTTTGAACAAATTTTAGTTCTTGATCCATTTCTTTATCTACAAGCCAATCTTGCCATTCTTCACCATCTTCTCCAATAGGTGAATTTAAAGAATGTTCTTTACCTGCAAGTCTTCTATTCATTGATATAACTTCTTCCTCATTTACATCCAATTTTTCCGCAATTTCTGAAACATGTTCATTTCTTAAATCACCTTCAGATTTTGGAGCTATTTGGTTTTTTAATTTTTTTAAATTAAAAAATAATTTTTTTTGTGCAGTAGTTGTTCCTATTTTTACTAAACTCCAAGATCTTAATATATATTCTTGTATAGATGCTTTTATCCACCACATTGCATAAGTTGCCAATCTAAATCCTTTTTCTGGTTCAAATTTTTTAACAGCTTGCATTAATCCTATATTTCCCTCTGAAATCATATCGCTTACTGGAAGTCCGTAACCTTTATAACCCATTGCTATTTTAGCAACGAGTCTTAGGTGGCTAGTAACTAATTTTTCTGCTGATTTTAAATTTCCTGTAGTTTTCCAGTTTTTTGCTAGCATATATTCTTCTTCAGCGTCTAGCATTGGAAATTTTTTTATTTGAACTAAATATTCAGATAGTCCACCCTCACTTGATGGTGTTGGTAAATTATAGTTTCTTGAATAACTCATAGTGCTATTTATTTAATAAATTTTTTTTTTATTACAATGATTTATTTAATAGATTTTCTAAGCATTTTTAATATATTTTCAAGCTCTTGTGGCAAAATTGAGGAAAAACTTACCAGTTTTCCTGATGCAGGATGTTTAAATGCTATTAATTTTGCATGAAGAAACTGTCTATCTAAATCTAAAATTGATTTTTCGATTTTTTTATCGATATTTTTAAATTTTTTAAATTTTTTTTTATATTTTTTATCGCCCAAAATATTATTTCCTTTATGACTCATGTGAACTCTTATTTGATGAGTTCTACCAGTTTCTAACTTGCATTCGACAAAACTAAAAGTAGGAATTTTGGAATTTTCAAAAACTTCAAGAGTTTTGTAATTTGTGATAGCCTTTTTTCCTTTTGATACACCGACTTCCATTAACTGTCTATTTTTAGAACTTCTTGTAATTAAAGTCTCAATTTTTCCAAATTGAGGTCTTAACTTACCCCATATTAGTAATTGATAAACCCTTCTTATTGTATGTTTATTAAATTGATCAGATAAATTATGATGAGCAAAGTTATTTTTAGCAATTACTACTAATCCAGATGTATCCTTATCTATCCTATGAACTATACCAGGTCTCAATTCGTCTCCAATTGAAGATAAATTTCCCTTACAATAATACATCAATGCATTAACAATTGTATTATCGTAATTACCTGGGCCAGGATGTATTGCTATTCCTGCTG
>CACDEK010000006.1 GCA_902551735.1 uncultured Pelagibacteraceae bacterium
TCAATTACAACAAAAAAATGTATTAATGAATATTTGGATAAATCTCGTAATGAAATAAATATTTATAATCTACCTATTGATCCAAAAAAAATTAATAAAATAAGGTTAATAGCATGTGGAACGGCTTATCATTCTTGTTTAATGGCCAAATATTGGATTGAAGAATTCACATCTATTGATGTAGAGGCAGATATAGCTTCAGAATTTAGATATAGAAAAGTTAAGTTAAATAACAATGATTTGTATATTTTTGTGTCACAGTCTGGAGAAACAGCTGATACTTACGCAGCTCTTGAAAAATGTAAAAAAAATAATGTTAAAACGTGTGGAATAGTTAATGTTGTTGAAAGTTCAATTGCAAGATTGTCTGATTTTGTTTTGCCTATACATGCCGGTCCAGAAATTGGTGTAGCATCCACTAAAGCTTTCTTAGGGCAAATGCTTGTTCTTTATTTATTAACCTTAAAAATATCTAAGGAGAGGAATGAAATTGACTTAGAAGATTATAAAAAGTTAGTTTTAGATTTAAAAAAAATTACCTGATTTTATTAAACAAACTTTATCAAAACAGAAAGAAATACAGATTGTTGCAAGAGACTTTATTTCAGCAAAAGGAACAATGTATTTAGGTAGAGGTTATTCTTACCCTATTGCAATGGAAGGAGCTCTCAAATTAAAAGAACTTGCTTACATTCATGCAGAAGGTTATGCGGCAGGTGAAATGAAACACGGACCACTTGCATTAATAGAAGACGGAATGCCAGTTATTGTCTTATCTCCAAAAGATAGATATTTTGAAAAAACTATTTCTAATATGCAAGAAGTAATAGCAAGGGGTGGAAAAGTTATTATGATAACTGACGATACTTCTACAATAATGAATGAAAATATTAGATATAAATTTCAAATACCAACTACAAATTCATCACTTAATTCTTTTTTATTAAGTATTCCAATTCAATTTTTAGCTTATCATGTAGCTTTGTTAAAAAATTGTGATATTGATAAACCAAGAAATCTAGCAAAATCAGTTACGGTAGAGTAATATTACTTTTTAGATGTATAGACTAAAAAATATTATTGATTCTTCAATTTTACATTTAATTATACTTTTTTTATTATTTCTTGCTTTAATTTTAATATTAAATCCAAGTTTAAGTTTTGATCCTGATTTTATAAAACATTGGTCTACATATAAAAGAGACGATATAGTATTTATTTATAATTCATTACTTTACAATGAAGGTTTAGAACAGCACCATTTAGATCATCCTTCGTTGTTTACTTTTATAATTTTTCCGATTTTTTATAAATTTTTCTTTTTTTTAGGTGGTTTGGATTTTTACAATTTAAGTGGTTTTATAGAAAGTGATAATATTAATTTATCTTTAAGCAAACTTTTTTATATTTCACGGCTTGTTATTCAAATATTCTCAATAGGAATTATTTTTCTTTTTTATAAAATAGTTTCTAAGTTTTTTTCAAGGGATATTGATGCATTCTTAGTTTCGATCTTATTTATATTTTCCATTGGATTTACGTCTGCATCAAATAGAATTGAAAGTGGATTAATTGCACTGTTTTTTTTACTATTAGGATTTTATTTTCTTTTAAAATTTTTACAAATTAATAAAAAAAAAAATTTAATTTATTTAACTATTTTTTTTATATTTATATTTTCAGCAATGATGCAAAAAAAAATCATTTATTTTTCAATACCATTTCTTATTTTTTCTTCATTAATGGTTATGAAGAAAAATGAGATTTATTATTTTAAATACAAAATATTTAAAAGTTATTCAGTTTATAAGATTTTATTGTTTCTATTATATATATTAGTGTTTATTTTCATCACATTTAAAACAATAATCAACAACACTTCTCATTTAAATAGAGATTTAGATTTTGCTTTTTTAGTTATAAATTATTCAGGTTTTAATATACTTTTTTTTCTTTATATTAAGTATTTCCAGAATAAATTTTATCAAAACTTATTAACTTACAATTTGTTGTTTGGGTTTGTATATTTTTTTTATAAATATTTTTTAATCTATTTTTTTTCAGCTCCTGTAGCTATATGGTCAATTGCTTTTACAAATTTTTTAGGTCAATTAAATATGTTTGTTACTTCAGAAAATGTAAAAGAAGCATTTAGTTTTGGAAGTTTTAATTTATATTTATTGGATTTAATTAAAAATTTAAAATTGGTATTTATAAAATATTTTTTTTCATATTCATTTCAATCTGTTCTTGTATGGTCAAACTTAGTATTATTTTTTATAAATATTTTCAAAATTGAATTTAAGGAAAAAATTTCTATTGCATCACTTTTTTTTGGTTTTTTATTTGTACAATCAATAATTTTATTCAGATATGAACAGGATACTTATTTTTTAAATTCTGAATTTTTGCTGTTAATTTCTTTATCTCTACTACTTAAATATTTAAAATTTAATTTAAAATATACAATAATATTGTTTATTCTAATAGGATCTTCCATATTTGCTAATCTTGAACATTTAAAAAAAATAAAAAAAGATAATTTAAATAGTTTTTGTCATCTTTTTAAAAATGAAGATACATATGAGAGCTCTGACAAATTTTATGAATATTGGACTAGTAAAATACCTAAAAATTATAGAAAAAGATTTTGTATTGATTATAGTTTATAATCTTTTATTACAAAAATAGGCGTCCATCATTAATAAATTTTCGTTATCAAATTTTGTTTTGACAATTGAAACTAGATGGTAATTGTAATTGTTTAAAAAAAAAATTATATCATTAAAATAAGAATTTTTTGTTACATTGTTAATTTTATTAAGCAATTCAATTTTTATTAATTTTATTCTTTTTTTTTTAAGCATTTTCTTGGATCCAATAAGTACATTTAGATCTTCTCCCTCTGCGTCAATTTTTAATAAATCTATAAAAATTTTTTTATTAATTTTATTACAGTAATCATCTATTGAAATACATTTAATTTTATATTTTTTTATATAATTATAATTATGATTATATTTATTTTTTAAGTTATGTAAGCTTGATTGTGATAAAATTTCATTTTCATAAAAAGTTTTTATATTTTTTTTTGATGAGACAGCTTTATTATTTTTTATTATTTTTTTTTGACTGTATTTATTTGACAGATACTTAAAACATTCTTTTGACGGCTCAAATAAATGTACTTCTTTCGTATTATTATTTTTTAAAACAAAATCTGTATAACTTCCTAAATTTGTTCCCACATCAAAAAAAACAATTTTTTTTTGTTTAAAAAATTTTTTTAGAAATTTATTCTCTTTTGCATGATTTGAAAAAAGGTAAGTAATTAAATTATCAATGTTTTGTAATATTTTTAGTCCGTATTTCATTAAATTGTAATAAATTACCAATGTTTTTATTTAATTATTGATTATTTGGAAAATTGTTACTTGTCAAAATTTATAATTGACTATAATACATCTCAGAGTTGAATATGAAAAAATGGAAAATAAATAGTTGGAGAAATTATCCAGTTAAACACATCCCTTCTTATGAGGATGAAAAAGAACTTAATATGGTTCTTAATAAAATAAAAAATTTTCCTCCCTTGGTTTTTGCTGGAGAAACAAGACACTTAAAACAACAACTTGCAGAAGTTGTTGATGGAAAAGCTTTTTTGCTTCAAGGAGGTGATTGTGCAGAAAGTTTTGCTGAATTTAATCCAGATAATATTAGAGATTATTTTAAACTTATTTTACAAATGTCTTTAGTTTTAACTTATTCAGCATCTTTACCTGTTGTAAAACTTGGGAGAATTGCTGGACAATTTTCAAAACCAAGATCTTCACCGGTAGAAAAACAAGGAAATAAAGTTCTACCAACTTATTTGGGCGATAATATAAATAGTATAGAATTTAATGAAAAGGCGAGAAAACCGGATCCTAAACGATTATTTAAAGCATATTCACAAGCAGCCTCAACTTTAAATTTACTACGAGCTTTTTGCCATGGAGGATTCGCAGATTTAAAAAAAGTTCATCTATGGAATTTAGGATATATAAATAAAAGTCCTCAAGCTAAAAAATTTAAAGAATTAGAGGATAAGATTGCGGATGCATTAGCATTTATGGATGCATGTGGAATTACATCTGAATTTAACAGAAGGTTAAAAACAGTTAATTTTTGGACTTCACACGAAGCTTTGTTGTTACCTTTTGAAGAATGTATGACAAGAATTGACTCAACAACAGGGGAGTATCACGATACCTCTGCTCACTTTGTCTGGATTGGAGATAGAACAAGACAATTAAATGGAGGGCATGTTGAATTTTGCAGAGGAATAGAAAACCCAATAGGAATAAAGTGTGGTCCCACATCTAAGCCTGATGAAATTGTAAAAATATGCAATGTAATAAATCCAAAAAATGAAAAAGGTAAAATTACACTAATATCAAGATTTGGTTATGAGCAAGTAGAAAAATTTTTACCAAAGTTAATAAGAGGGATTAAAAAAGAAGGTTTAAATGTTATTTGGTCTTGTGATCCAATGCATGGAAATACAATAAAATCTGCGACTGGTTTTAAAACTAGACCATTTAACAATGTATTAAAAGAAGTTAAAAATGTATTTGCCGTTCATCAAAGCGAAGGATCTTATGCTGGTGGTTTACATATAGAGATGACAGGTCAAGATGTAACGGAATGCATAGGCGGAGCTCAAAAAATTTCTGATCGCGACCTTTCAAGCAGATATCATACTCATTGTGATCCTAGATTAAATGCTAATCAAGCTTTGGAATTAGCTTTTTTAATTTCTGATGAAATTAAAAAGAATTCAAACTATTATAGAAAAGCAATTTAAATATTTTCTAATAATTAAAAAAAAGCAGATGAATAATTTTTTATTATTATTAAAAAACATTAATAGTTATGGTTTTTTAAGCTTTGTAAAAATTGTATTATACGAAGCATATAATTCATTAAAATTTAGAGAACTTAAATCTTTAACTTATGAACAAAAAAATACTGACGATTATAGAACAACAAAAATTAATAATTTTTATAATACACCGTATATACCAACGCCATACTATTTCTTAAGTATAATAAGTAAATATCTAAAAAATAATAAAATAGATGATTTTTTGTTGTTAGATTTAGGTTGTGGATATGCCAGAATTCAAAATTATTTTTCTAAAAATTTTAAATCGTTATTTCTAGGATTTGACTATAATTCTAAAATTATTAATTATTTAAATAAAAAAAAAATAAAAAGATCACTTTTTTTCAAAATTGATCTTAGAGAAAAAAAATCACTAAAACTCGTTAGTTCAATAATAAAAAAATATAAAGGTAATAAAAAATTAGTTATTTTTTTTTCTGATTCCTTCGATGTCTATCTGCTCAATAAAATATTAAAAAATTTATCAAAAAAATATAGATTTTATTGTATTTTAATCAATATTGATAAAGAAAAAATATTGTCAATGAAATACACTAAGTTATTTAGTTTTAAATTTAAGTCAAAAAGTAGAAATATAAAAATATTAAGAATTGATGTATCAAAATAATATAGAAATTTTAATTCCTACATTTAATGAGGAAAAAAATATAGAAAAAGTTATTAAAGAGCTAAACTCTGAAGGATATTTTAATATTACAATTCTAGATGCGAACTCCACAGACAATACAGTCGCTGTTGCAAAAAAAAATAATTGTAAAATTATATCAGACACAGAAGATATAAAAGGTTTTGGCGGGTCTATAATTAATGGTTTAAATAATTTAAAACTTGATTATTTTTGTATTTTTGATGGTGATAATTCATTTAATCCTAAAGAAATTTCTAAAATGTATGAAAAAATTGAAACTGGTTTCGATTTTGTTTTTGCATCAAGGTATTTAAATAATGAAAAAAGCGAAGATGACACTTTGATTACCAAATTTGGAAATTTTTTTTTCACAAAATTAGTTAGAATATTATTTAAAATTGATACAACGGATGTGTTATTTTTATATGTTATGGGTAAAAAATCTAATATAACAAGACTGAATTTACTTCAAAACGATTTCAGTATATGTACTGAATTTATTATTAAAAGTTATAAAAATTTCAAATGTACTGAAATTTTGTCAAAGGAAAGAAAAAGACTTTATGGGAGTAGTAAGGTAAATAAATTTTTTGATGGATTAACAATATTGAAAAACATTTTCAAATTATATTTTTTAAAAAAATGAAAAAAAAAATTGCATTTGTAACAGGTATTACTGGTCAAGATGGTTCATACTTAGCAGAATTACTTTTAAAAAAAAATTATGTTGTTCATGGATTGCTAAGAAGAACAAGTATACTGAATGTAGACAGAATACAGGATATAATTAACAAGTATGAAAATAAAGGAAGGCTAATACTTCATTATATAGATCTTACAGATACTTCCAGTATAACAAATTTAATTATAAAATATAAACCAAATGAGTTTTATAATTTGGCTGCAATGAGTCATGTTGGAATAAGTTTTTATACAGGCGAAACAACTTTAAATATAAATACTTTGTCATCATACAGAATACTTGAGTCTATATTAAAAAATCACAAAAAATGTAAATTTTATCAAGCATCATCAAGTGAAATGTTTGGATCCACTCCACCACCACAAAATGAAAATAGCCAGTTTAATCCTCAAAGTCCTTATGGTATTTCAAAAGTTTCGGCATTTTATATTACTAAATATTTTAGACAGGCACATGGTTTATTTGCTGCAAATGGAATTTTATTCAATCATGAATCACCAAGAAGAGGTTTGAATTTTGTAACAAGAAAAATTACTCATTCGCTTTCAAGGATTTTAAAAGGCAAAGAAAAAAAAATATATTTAGGTGACGTAACAACAAGAAGAGACTGGGGACATGCCAAGGATTACGTGTATGGAATATGGTTGATTCTTCAACATAAAAAGCCTGATGACTTTGTTCTTTCAACAGGAAAAAATTATTCTATTCAAGATTTTGTAAAAAAAGTTTTCAAATTATTAAATTTAAATTGGAAAAAGTTTGTTATTACAAATACCAAAAAATACCTAAGACCGTCCGAAGTAAGAAATTTAAAAGGTGATAGTACTAAAGCTAGAAAAATTTTAAAATGGAAACCTAAGTATGATTTAAATTATTTGTGCAAAGATATGCTAATTAGTGATTTAAAATTGTATGGAATGACTCTAAATGATGCTAAAAAAATAGCAAAAAAATATTTAAAATAAATATCAGTGATTTACCAAATTAAACCAGTAATAGGCTCAAGAGCTAGAAGTGAACTTATTAAATATATTAAAGGTGATAATTGGATTACTGAATATAAAAAAACAGAAGAATTCGAAAAAAAATTTGCGAAATTTACAAATAGTAAGTATTGCATAGCTTTTCCAAATGGAACTCTAACAATGTCTTCAGTTTTAGATTGTTTAAATTTAAAAAAAAATAGCGAAGTTCTTGTTTCAAATTATACAATGGTAGCAACAGCTAATGTTGCTAAATTAGCAAATTTAAAAACTGTGCTAGTTGATATATCTTCAAATGACCTATGTATGTGTCCAAAAGATTTAAAAAAAAAAATTAATAAAAAATCTAAAGTAGTAATATACACAGAAATGAATGGTAGAGTGGGCCAACTTGAAGAAATAAGAAAAATATGCAAAAAAAAGAAGCTAATATTGATAGAGGATTCAGCACATGCAATAGGCACTTATTGCAAAAAAAGACATGTTGGCAATCATGGTTTAGCTGGATCATTTTCTTTCAGCATGCCTAAACTTATAACAATGGGACAGGGTGGAGCAATAATAACAAATAATCAGGCTTTAGAAAAAAAACTTCGAATGTATAAAAATTTTGGACGTAAAAAATCTGGAGAAGATATTCACTATTCAATAGGTTATAATTATAAAATTACTGATATACAATCACTATTAGGCGTTGAACAATTAAGAAATATTAAAAAAAGAATTTATACCAAAAAAAAAATTTTTAGACGGTATTATCTTAATTTAAAAAAAAACAAAAAAATTAAATTTTTTGATATTAAAAAAAATGAAACACCATGGTCAGTGGATATATACCTAAAAGAAGTAAAAAAACTAAAAAAAATATTAGAAAAAAAAAAATTCTATACAAGGTATGTTTATCCACCTTTAAACTCACAAAAAATTTATAAAAAGTATAAAAATATGCCTAATTCATCTTATTATTGTAAAAGAGGATTGTGGCTACCTTCAAGTTTAGATTTATCTATGAAGTCGATAGACCAAATATGTAGAGTTATAAATCAACATATTTAATAATGAAAAGTATATTTAGAAAGAAGTGTCTAAGTTGTGGAAGTAAAAATTTAAACGAGATTATAAATTTAGGAGATCATTCTTTTGCAGATAGATTCATACCTATTAAAAGAAAAAAAATAAAAGATCCTAAATTTCCGCTCATATTAGACTTATGTAAAAAGTGTAAATTTATTCAATCTAAGGCAATTACAAATCCCAAAGATAGATATGTAAATATGGATTATTCTTATACTTCTGCAAATTCAACTTATTCTAAATCACATTGGAAAAGTTTTTCTAAAATACTCGAGCAGGAAACTAATATAAAAAATAAAAAAATTATTGAAATAGGTTCAAATGATGGTTTTTTACTCTCGATACTAAAAAAAAAAGGAGCCAAAGTTTTAGGAGTTGACGCTTCTAATTTTATGGTAAACTTAAGCAAAAGGAAAAAAATCAATTCTGTTCAAGCCATTTTTGATTTTAAAGAAAGTATTAAAATAAAAAATAAATTTGGAAAAGCAGACATTATAATTGCAAATAATGTTTTTAATCACTCAAATCAACCTGCAAGTTTTCTAAAAGGAATATATAATATATTAAATAATAAAGGATTATTTATATTTGAGCAGCCTTATTTTTTAAAAAGTTTAACCACTTTAAAATTCGATCAAATATATCATGAACATATTTCTTATTTTACTGCAAGAAATATAGATTCAATTTTAAAAAGAAATTCACTCAAAATATATAAAATTAAAATGAATAACTATCATGGTGGTAGCATAAGAACTATAGCTACAAAAGAAAATTATAAAAAAATTAATGTGAATTTAAGAAAAATAATAAAACTTGAAAATAAAAAAAATATATACAATCTAAAATTTTATAAAAAAATCATGTACAAAATAAATAATAAAAAAAAAGTACTCTTAAACAAAATTGATAATTTAATAAGTAAAAACTATACTATTATTGGTATTGGAGCAGGAGCTAAATCAAACACATTTTTAACATATTATGGATTAAACAATAATAAAATAAAATTTTTAACAGACAGTTCAAAATTTAAAAAAAATAAATTAACACCAATAACAAGAATTCCAATTAAAGATGATAGTGCAATTGTTAAAATAAATAAATTAGCTTGTATAATTTTATCATGGAATATAAGTAAGATGGTTATTAAAAAAATTAAAAAAATAAATAATAAAGCAATAATAATTAAAACTTAATTATGATTAAAAAAAAATTAAAAATAAATTTTAAAGATAAAAGAGGATCTATTACAGATATTTTTTATAAAAAAAATATTCGTCATGTTGCAATAATTAAATCTAAGTCAGGGGTTAAAAGAGGGGACCACTTTCATAAAAAAACTACACAATGGATGTTAATTACAAAAGGAGCATTAGAATATTGGTATAAAAAAAAAAATTCTAAAAATAAACCAAAAAAGGTTATTTTAAGAACAGGTGATCTTGTAGAAACTCCTCCATATGAAATGCATGCATTAAAAATAATAAAAAAAAATGAATTTATTGTTTTTACCATTGGTAAAAGAGGAGGAAAAGATTATGAGTCAGACACCTATCGTTTTTCTCCAACTTTAATTAATTCTAAAAAGGCTAATGAAAGTTATAAGATCCAAAATTAATTTTAAAGATTCTAGAGGTTCTATTTCAGATATTTTTTATAATAAAAATATAAAGCATATTTCTTTAATTAAATCTAATAAAGGTGTTGTTCGTGGAAACCATTATTTTAAAAAAAATATACAATACATTTATAATTTAACCTCTTCTTTTGAATACTGGTATAAAAAATTTAATTCAAAACAAAAAATAAAAAAAGTTACAGTAAAAAAAGGAAATTTAATTCGTACACCACCTTATGAAGTTTATGCATTAAAATTTAATAAAAAAAATAAATTATTGGAATTTTCAAGCATTGAAAGGCTTAGAAAAAAATACCAAAATGATGCTGTCAAAATTAAAATACTATAATTGTTTGCTAATGCGTCATAATCATAATTGTAAAAATTAATTAAAATAATAATATTAGAATATGAATGTTAAAAAAAAGGTTGAATTTATTAAAAACTGGATTGTAAATTATGTTGATTCAATGCCTAATAAAGCTGAGTGTTTAGTCATAGGTATATCGGGTGGTATAGATTCATCAGTTTCAAGTACTATAAGCGCTATGACAGGGATAAGAACTATAGTTTTATCAATGCCAATTAAACAGAAAAGTTTACAGCACGATTTAAGTTTAAAGCATCAAGAATGGTTAAAAAAAAACTTTAACAATGTTGAAGGCCATACAATTGAACTAGATAAACTTTTTGACCAATTTAAATCTTCTTTGACGAACTTTAATAATGAACATGGAATGGCAAATTCTAGAGCTAGATTAAGAATGACTACGCTATATCAAGTAGCTTCTTCAAACAAAGGTATTGTAGTTGGCACTGGAAATAAAATAGAGGATTTTGGCGTTGGTTTTTATACTAAGTATGGAGATGGTGGGGTTGATATTTCTCCAATAGCTGATTGTAATAAAACTGAAGTTTGGGAATTAGGAAAAGAATTAAATATATTAAAAGAAATTATTGATGCACCGCCTACGGATGGATTATGGGATGATGGAAGAACAGATGAAGGTCAATTAGGCTTAACATATAAAGAACTTGAAGAAGCTATGATTAACAAGAACTCAAAAAATAGGGAAAAATATATTAAAATAAGAAAAGCAAATCTGCATAAAATGGAACCTATTCCGATATGCAAGATTCCCAACTAATCAATTAGATTCACAAATCTAAAATTAAAGTATATTTCTATAATTATGAATAAAGATATTTTTTTATCAAATAGTCTTGGAAATAAAAAAGAAAAATTTACACCAATTAATAACAATAAAATTGGAATGTATGTATGTGGTCCAACTGTTTATGACGACCCACATATTGGTAATGCAAGACCTTTAGTAATATTTGATATTTTGTTTAGAGTTTTAAAATGTAAATATGGTGATAATAAAGTTATTTATGTAAGAAACATTACAGATGTTGATGATAAAATAATAAATTCTTCAATAGAAAAAAAAATTTCAATAAGTGATTTAACTACAAAAATTACACAAAACTTTCATAATGATTGTATTTATTTAAAATGCGAAAAACCTAATGAGGAACCAAAAGCTACAGAAAATATTTCATTAATGATTGATATGATTCAAGAGTTAGTTAAAAAAAATTATGCTTACATAAATAAGAAACATGTTTATTTTGAAGTTAAAAAATTTAAAGATTACGGAAAGCTTTCAAATAAAAATTTAGATGAATTAATTGCAGGAGCAAGGGTAGAAATATCTGAAAATAAAAAAAATCCAGAAGATTTTGTGCTTTGGAAACCATCCAAAGATAATGAACCATTTTGGGATTCTCCTTGGGGCAAAGGAAGGCCAGGTTGGCATTTGGAATGTTCTGTTATGTCAAAAAAATATCTTGGAGAAAAATTTGATATTCATGGTGGAGGAAGAGATTTAATATTTCCACATCATGAAAATGAAATTGCTCAATCAAGATGTGCAAATGGTAGTGAAGCTCTTGCTAACTATTGGGTACATAACGGCTTTATAACTTTATCAAATGAAAAAATGGCTAAATCTCAAGGTAATATTTTAAAAATAAAAGATTTAAAAAAAAAAATTAATGGTCAAGTTTTAAGACTAGCGCTATTAAGCACTCACTACAAACAACCTTTAGATTGGAATGATAAATTGATAGAACAATGCCAGAAAACCTTAAATAAATGGTACCAATCTTATGTAAAAACAAATAAAAAAATTTTAATACCAAGTGAATTTTTAAGTCCACTTTATGACGATTTAAACACCCCAGGATATATTGCAAATCTTCATAAACTTTTTGAAAAAGCAGAAAATGGTAAATTAAATGATAAAGAAGTTTTTACTTCGGCATGCAATTTTATTGGTTTGTTGTCCGACACACCTGAACAGTGGTTTGAATTTAAAAAAGATAAATCAAAAATTTCTGAGCAGGAAATTTTATTAAAAATAAAAGAGAGAGATAAAGCAAGACAAAATAAAGATTATGTTCTTTCTGATAAAATTAGAGATGAATTATTGACAAAAGGTGTATTAATTGAAGATAAAAATGGTAAAACCACATGGAAATTAAAATGAACAAAGAGAAATTATACATTTTTGATACTACTCTTAGAGACGGGGCTCAAACTCAAGGAGTAGATTTTTCCTTAGATGAAAAAGAAAAAATAGCAAATGCTCTTGATGAGCTCGGAGTAGATTATATAGAAGCTGGTTGGCCAGGCGCAAATCCAACTGATACTGAATTTTTTCAAAAAAAAATTAAATTTAAAAATTCAAAACTAACTGCTTTTGGAATGACAAAAAAAACTGGACGTAGTGTAGATAATGATCCTGGTATTTCTGCACTTTTAAACTCTAACGCTCCTTCAGTTTGTCTTGTTGGTAAATCTTGGGATTTTCACGTCGATGTTGCTTTAGGTATTTCTAAAGAAGAAAATCTAGAGAATATAAGAGAAAGTGCAAAGCATTTTATAAAAGAAAAAAAAGAGTTTATGTTTGATGCAGAACATTTTTTTGACGGTTACAAAAATAATCCTGATTATGCTATATCTTGCGTTAAAACTGCATATAAGGAAGGAGCTAGATGGGTAGTTTTATGCGACACAAATGGAGGTACTTTACCACATGAAATATCTAGAATTGTATTAGAAACAATAAAACATGTGCCAGGAAAAAATTTAGGTATTCACGCTCATAATGATACAGGAAATGCAGTAGCAAATTCTTTAGCAGCAGTATTATCAGGTGTTAGACAAGTTCAAGGAACGATTAACGGTTTAGGCGAAAGATGTGGAAATGCAAACTTAATGTCTGTCATTCCTACATTTCATTTAAAAAAAGATTTTTCTGAAAAATTTGAAACAAATATTAAATCTTCAAATATCAAAAATTTAACTCAATGTTCAAGACTTTTAGATGAAATTTTGAATAGAAAACCAAATAAACATTTACCTTATGTTGGAGCGGCGGCATTTTCACATAAGGGCGGACTTCATGTTTCTGCAGTTCAAAAAGACCCAAAAACTTATGAACATATAAACCCTAAAGAGGTTGGTAACAGTAGAAATATAGTTGTTTCCGATCAATCAGGAAAATCAAATATTATATCTAGATTAAAAACTATAGGTATTGACGTTAAAGAAAATGATCCAAAAATAAAAAAACTTTTAGACGAAGTTAAAGATAGAGAGTTTATTGGTTACAGTTATGACGGTGCAGATGCTTCATTTGAACTATTAGCAAGGAGAATAATGAGTGAGATACCAAGATATATTTCGATAAAAGAATACGATGTTAGTGTAAAAAAAAACCAATCTGGAAATATTATTTCATCTGCCAAAGCAAAATTAGAAGTTGATAAACAATTAATACTTTGTGAGGGAGAAGGTAATGGACCAGTTCACGCATTGGATAATGCTATTAGAAACAATGTAGATAAATTGGCTAAATATTCCCAATATTTAAAAGATTTAAAATTAGTTGATTATAAAGTTAGGATTTTAAATACTGGAACAGAAGCTGTTACGAGAGTTTCAATAGAAAGCACTGATTCAAATGGAAAAAATTGGTTCACTATTGGTGTGTCCACAAATATCATTGAAGCTTCATTTAAAGCTTTAATTGATAGTTTAGATTATAAGTTGTTTAAAGATAAAGCTCCAGCTAGCAAATAAAATGAAAACAAAAAAGTTTTCAAAAAAACCTACTGATTTTTTTAGCAGCAAAACTGATCCAGTCATAGTTTATCCGAATAAAAATTTAGGGAATTTAAACTTAGATACACTTTTAGAAGTTAGAAAGAAAATTAAAAAAATAAAGGAAATTGTAATTCCACCTAGAGACGCTAAATGTTTTGAGGTAAAATTTGGACAATTTTTTAGAATAGAGAGTTTTGAGGGTCCTCAAGTAGGAGATTTAAATATTTTTAAATCTGAAAATCTTAAAGAAAAGTTTTTTTCAGGTAAATCAAGAGCTTTTTATGGAACTCATTTATCTACTGGAGATAAACTGTTTAGTAATTTGCCTTATTTAAGATCTTTAGCAACTATTACTTGGGATACTTTGGATTGGTATGGTTATGATTCAGATGGAGGTTCAGTTCATGATGTTATTGGAACAAGATGCGATCCTTATACAGAAAAATTAATAAATAAAAAAGATTATCATTATTGTTGTCATTCTAATTTAACTAGAGCTCTTATAAGAGAAAAAAAAATAAATCCTAAAGAAGCAGAATTTCTAGTGCATGATGTTTTAAATGTTTTTATGTGTACTGGGTTTACTAATAATACTAAACAATATTTTATGAAAGCAAGTCCTGTAAGACCAGGAGATTATTTAGAGTTTTTTGCTGAAACAGATCTTTTAGGAGTTTTATCAACTTGCCCAGGAGGAGACTGTTCAAGCACTCATTCATCTGATGAAGCTAAATGTTATCCTTTAAAAGTATCAATTTGGTCGTGTGATGAAAAAAATCTTACCGGTATATCACCATCATCAATAACATATTATGATAACTCTCATGGTTTAAGCTAATGTCGTTTTCTAATGTTTCTTTTATTTTGCACAAACCTCAACTTTCTGAAAATATTGGTGCTTGTGCAAGAGGATTAAAAAATTTCAATTTTTCAAAATTAATTCTAGTCAATCCAAAACCTTTATTTCCTAACGATAAAATTATTGCAACTTCTGTTGGAGCAAAAGATATAATCAAAAATAGTAAAGTTTATAAAAATTTAGATGAATCCATAGAAAAATTTGACTATATCATCGCTACAACTGCAAGATTTAGAAACAAAAATATTAAACATTTAACACTTAATGATTTAAAAAAAATAAATTTTAAGAAAAAAATTGCATTTTTATTTGGTTCTGAAGCTTCAGGACTTTCTAACAATGAGATTAGTTATGCAAATTTTACTCTAAATATATCCGCTAATTCAAACTTTAAATCATTAAACCTATCACACAGCGTGATCATAATTTGCCAAATTGTTTTTAATTTACTAAATAAATCTAATATAAAATTTGATAAATCTAAAAAAATTATTTTAGCAAATAAAAAAGATATATATGATTTAGTTACTCTTTGTATTAGCAATTTAGATAAAAAAGATTTTTTTAAACCAAATGAAAAAAAACCAATTATGATACAAAATCTGAGAAGTATTTTTTATAAAATGGATTTATCCAAGAAAGAAATACGCATATTATCAAGTGTATTCGCAAGTTTAGGTAAAAAAACGTAGATTGACATAATTAGGAAGATGTTTATAAAGCCACGTACTAAATGACAAAACGATTAAACTCTAAACATAAAGTTGATAGAAGATTAAAGGTAAATTTATGGGGAAGACCAAAAAGTCCATTTAACAGTAGAGCTTACCCACCAGGCCAACATGGCCAAACTAAAAGTGCCAAACCATCAGATTACGGAATTCAATTACAGGCAAAGCAAAAATTAAAATCTTATTATGGAAATATTAATGAAAGACAATTTAGAAATATTTATAAAAAAGCAGTAATGAAAAAGGGAGATTCTGCAGAAAATCTTATAGGACTATTAGAAAGAAGATTAGACTGCGTTGTTTATAGGGCAAAATTTTCAACTACAATTTTTGCTGCGAGACAGCTTATTAACCATGGTCATGTCAGAGTAAATGGAAAAAAAGTTAATATTTCAAGCTATCAACTAACAGAAGACGAAACAATTGAACTAAAAGATAAATCAAAAAAATTAGCTTTGATAGATATAGCCCTAGCAAATAAAGAAAGAGAAGTTCCAGAATACTTGCAAGTGGATGATAAGAGTAAAAAAGTTAAATTTGTAAGAGTGCCTAAATTTGAAGAGGTACCTTATCCTGTAGTTATGGAACCAAATTTAGTTATAGAATATTATTCAAGATAATTGTCATTCCTTTTTAAAAATAAATATTTACCCTTTGTATTTTTAACTATTTATTTCTTAATTGGATCCTATTTAAGTATATCAAACGGTATAACTAGTGATGAATATCACGAGCAACTCAATTGGGATGTTAATTTTAAAGGAATTTTAAGTTTCTTTAAAACTGGCAAATATGATGAATTGATAAATTATGGTGATAGATATCATGGAATAGCTTTTCATTACATCAGCCAACCTTTTCAATTAGTTTTTCATAAAGTTATTGCAAATTTAAATAATTTAACAGATTTTGGTGGATATTTAATTTCGAAGCATTTTGTAATTTTTTTATTATTTTTTATATCAGGAATTTTTTTTTATTTACTATCAAAAAAAATAACAAACAATTTAAATTTTTCTCTTTTATCTACAATACTTTATTTGTTATATCCTTATTTATTCGGACATGCTCATTTTAATCCCAAAGATATTCCATTTTTATCATTTTGGTTAATTAATACTTATATTTCGTTAAAAATAATAGAAGATTTATTTAACGAAAAAAAAATAAAAATTAATCAAATAATACTATTTGCTTTTTTAACCTCATTTTTAATTAGTATAAGAGTTGTTGGTTTAATCATATTATTACAATATGTTATTGGTTTTATTGTTTTATTTAATATAAAAAAAACAAGTCTTAGTCATTTTATTAAAAACAATTTACTAAACGTAATAACTTTTCCAATTTTATTATTATTTTTTATATATATACTAAATCCGATCCTATGGCATAACCCATTAGAGATAATAAATTCTATAAATTGGATGAGTAAATATTTCAACGATATTTGTACATTAACGCTTGGTAATTGTATGAGATCTTTAAATTTACCTTCAAGTTATTATTTTATATGGTTATTTTTTAAACTACCAATCATAATACTTCTAGGCTTAATACTCTTCCCATTAGTTGAAAAAAAAATATTAAACAATAAACCTTCATCTATATATTATATAACTTTATTAATATCATTTTTTTTAATTATAATTATTTTCATAATTAAAAATGTAGCAATTTACGATGAGTTAAGGCATGTATTGTTTCTTGTACCTATGATATTTTTAATAGGACTAGTAAATCTTTTTTATTTTAATAAAAAATTGTTCAATACATTTAGTGTAATAACAATTGTTTTTTTTATTTTAGAAAATTTCTCACTTAACCCATATCAATATACTTGGCTTAACTCATTCGCAAAGTTTACTGATATTGAAAAAAACTTTGAAATTGATTATTGGGGAGTTAGTAACAAAAATCTTTCAAAAAAAATTAATGAATATGCAGAAAACAACTCTATTAATAAGGATATTTGTGTATACGGAGATATTTTTGCTAAACATTTTTTAATTAAAAAAAAATTTAAATGTTTTAAAACTTATAGTCAAGTTGATGAAGCAAAAGAACGCCCTTTTTTTGCTTATAAAAATTTAAGAAATGTAAAACGATCTAACCCAAAAGATTGCACTTTAATATTTAATGAAACCTACAGCTATACATTTTTTAAAAAAAAAATAAGTGTTGGAACTGCTTGGTATTGTAGCTAGTAGTTACTAGCCTCATTTAATTCTTTTTGAATTTTATTTAAGAATTCGCTAATTAATTTAGCATCTTCTTTTGACAGATATCTTTCTTTTTTTATCGCTCTTTTAATTTCTTCTCTTAATTTATTTATTGAATCTTTTCTACCTTCTTTAGAGGTTACTCCTTCAATTTTGTTGCTATATTGTGATATTTGTTTTCCTATTGTAAATTCATAAACCAAAATTATTGCTATTACAGCAACAACCATTTTGTATATGAACTGTCTCATTATTTATTCTTTAAAAGATAAATTTTTGTCTTTTAAAATTTTTTTTAATTCGCCAGTTTCGAACATTTCTTTTATTATGTCACATCCGCCTACAAATTCTTTTTTTATATATAGCTGAGGAATAGTTGGCCATTCGCTATACTCTTTAATTCCTTGTCTCAATTCATTACTTGCAAGAACATTTACACCTTTAAATTTAACTTCTAAAATTTTTAGTATATTTGTAACAGTCATTGAAAAACCACATTGAGGAGCTTCGGGAGTACCTTTCATAAATAAGCATACTTCATTATTATTTATTTCATTATCTATAAGTTCTTTAGTTGTTTGATCCATTTTTTTCCTTTGTTTTAATTGCTAATGCATGTAACTCGTTACCCATTTTACCTTTTAATGCCGCATAAACAATCTTATGTTGTTCAATTTTACTTTTCCCATTAAATGCAGAAGATGTAATAGTAGCTGAGTAATGATTTCCATCACCTGCAAGATCCTGGATATCTATTAAAGCATCAGGCAAAGATTCTTTAATTAACTTTTCAATTTCTGTTAAATCCATTGCCATTAATTATCCATATAGTTATTTAGCCAAGTTTTATTTATTTTCATTAATTCGTCAATTGTAACATTTATTTCATCTTTAAGAACAACATTTTTTTCTTGCGTAGTTCCAAATTCACTAAAATAAACAGAATTTTTTTGTAAAACAGATTTTACTTTATTAATGTCATTTTTTTCTATTTCAATTAAATATCTGCCTTGATCTTCACCAAAAAAATACTCAAAGAAATTAACTAAACCTTTGGGTTTATTGATTTTTATACCTATATTTCCTGCTAAACACATTTGTGTAACTGCGACCAATAAACCACCTACTGAAACATCGTGAACAGATTTTACATATCCTTCGTTGATCAAACTTAGTACAGTTTCTCCATTATTTTTTTCATTAAATAAATTAATTTCGGGCGGAGGTCCTTTTTTTTCATTTAGTATTTCTGTAGCAAAAATACTTTGATCAATATGGCCTTCTGTTTTACCAACTACCAATACAATATTATCATTTTTTTTTAGACTCATAGAGGTCATTTTCTTATAATCTTTTAGAAAACCAATACCTCCTATTGTTGGTGTGGGTTTAATTCCCTTGTCTTTTGTTTCATTATAAAAAGAAACATTTCCGGAAACTACCGGATAGTTTAAATATTTGCATGCTTCACTAATACCAGTAAGACATTCTACAAATTCACCCATATTTTTTTCTTTTTCAGGATTACCAAAATTTAAACAATTTGTAATTGCTAGTGGTTTAGCGCCCACAGAAATCATGTTTCGCCAACTTTCGCAAACAATTTGTTTACCACCTGTTAATGGATGGGCAAAACAATAGTTGGCCGAAGAGTCTACAGCAGCGGCTACAGCTTTATTAGTTCCGTGGACTCTAACAACTCCTGCATCTCCACCTGGTTTTTGAATAGTATCACCCATAACTGTATGATCGTATTGTTCCCAAATCCATTCTTTGCTGCAAACATTTGGACTAGATAAAATTTTTTTTAAAACATCTAAAATTTTTAAATTTTTATACAGATCTTTGTTAATTTTATTTTTATTTGGAAGTTTAATTTTTTTCCATTTTCTATCGTATTCTGGAGATTTATCTGATAAAAATTCTATTGGAACTTCAGCATTTTTTATTCCATTAAAATAAATTTCTATTTTTTTTGAATTAGTAGTTTTGCCTATAACGGCAAAATCTAAATTCCATTTTTCAAAAATTTTTTTAGCCTTTTCCTCTTTTCCGTTTTCTAACACAATAAGCATTCTCTCTTGACTTTCTGATAACATAATTTCATACGGTGTCATATTTGACTCTCTGCATGGAACTTTATCTAAATTTAACTCTATTCCAAGTTTGCCTTTTGAGGCCATTTCAATACTTGATGAAGTAAGACCCGCAGCTCCCATATCCTGTATAGAAATAATTGAGTCATCAGTCATTAACTCTAGACAAGCTTCTAATAATAGTTTTTCCGTAAATGGATCTCCAACTTGAACAGTTGGCTTTTTTTCTTCAATTTGATCATCGAATACATTTGAAGCCATACTTGCTCCATGAATGCCATCTCTTCCTGTTTTTGAGCCAACATAAATTACAGGTTTATTTATACCTGTAGCTTTAGAATAAAAAATTTTATCTTTTTTTACCAAACCAATCGTCATTGCGTTAACTAATATATTTCCATTGTAGGACTCATCAAATGTGGTTTGTCCACCTATGGTTGGGATTCCTATACAATTTCCATATCCACCAATTCCGTTAACAACACCTCTAAGTAGATTTTTAGTTTTTTTGTTTTGGGTAGATCCAAAATGTATTGAATTAAGATTTGCAATTGGTCTTGCTCCCATAGTAAAAACATCCCTCATTATTCCTCCAACTCCTGTTGCAGCACCTTGATATGGTTCAATAAATGATGGATGGTTATGGCTTTCTATTTTAAACACAATGGCATCATTGTCTTCAATATCAACAACACCAGCATTTTCTCCTGGTCCCTGAATTACTTTTTTTCCAGTAGTTGGGAGTTTTTTTAAATGAATTTTAGATGATTTGTATGAACAATGTTCATTCCACATAGCAGAAAATAAACCTAGTTCTGTAATATTTGGAGTTCTTTTTAAAAGGTTACATATTTCTTTAAATTCATTTTTTTTTAATCCATGATCTATTGCTATTTTTTCAGTTACAGACATTATTTTAGATTATTTAGTAAATTTTCAAAAAATAAAGAACCATCTTCTCCTGATAAATATTTTTCAATCATTCTTTCAGGATGAGGCATCATACCTAAGATATTTTTTTTCCTACTAAAAATACCTGCAATATTTTTACTTGAACCATTTGGATTATATTTTTCATTAACCTCACCTTTTTCGTCACAATATAGTAAAGCTATTTGATTATTTTCTTGCATTTCTTTCATTTGCTCACCAGAACAAAAATAGTTTCCCTCATTATGTGCTATGTGAAGATTTAAAACATTTTTTTTTATATTTTTAAAATAATTATTTTCAATGTTGTTAATTTTAACAAAGACATTTTTACATATAAATTTAGAAAATTTGTTTCTTAATAGCACACCTGGCAATAATGAGGTCTCTGTTAAAATTTGAAAACCATTACATATACCCATTAATAATCCACCAGAATTAGCAAACTTAATTACAGACTGGATAATTTTAGACTTAGAAGCCATACTTCCACATCTAAGGTAGTCACCATATGAAAAGCCACCAGGCAAAACAACCAAATCACTTTTTGGCAATTCAACATCCTCGTGCCAAATCATTTTATTTTTAAATCCAAATTTTCTAAGTGCAATTGCTATATCTCTGTCACAATTAGACCCAGGAAATACAATTACAGATGAATTCATTTTATATTATTCAGGCTTAACAACTTTATAATCTTCTATGACAAGATTGGCTAAAAGTTTTTTACACATTTCATTTACTTTTTCTTCTGCCTTTTTTTTATTTTTTTCATCAATATCAATTTCAAAATATTTTCCTTGTCTTATGTTGTTTATGTTATTGAAACTCATACCTTCCAAGGTTTTTTTTATAGTTGTTCCTTGAGGATCTAAGACATCTTTTTTTAAAGTTACGATAACTGCAATTTTCAAGTTGTTACTTTCTGTTTTTTATAGATCTTAATTTGCCAAACTGAACAGGTTTAATATTAGTTTCTTCATGTAAAATATTTAATCTTCTGGCAACCTCCTGATATGCCTCAAATAAATTTCCTAAATCTTTTCTAAATCTATCTTTATCTAATTTTTTGTCACTGGTCGCATCCCACAATCTACATGTATCCGGACTAATTTCATCTGCTAGTAAAATTTTTTTTTTACCGTTTTCATTAAATCTCCCAAATTCAATTTTAAAATCTACAAGTTTAATTCCTATACCTTTAAACATACCTTGCATGTAATCATTAATTCTTAAACACTGTTTGGTTATCCAATCTAACTCAACATCATTTGCCCATCCAAAAGCATAAATATGCTCTCTTGCTACCAATGGGTCACCTAAATTATCATTTTTATAACAAAACTCTATTAGCGGTTTATCTAATACAGTTCCATCTTCAATACCTAGTCTTTTAGTCAATGAACCAGTTGAAATATTTCTTACAATAAATTCGATAGGTATAATTTCTACTAGTTTAACTAACTGTTCTCTCATATTTATTCTTTTAATTAAATGTGTTTCGATACCTATTTGGTTTAGATTAAATAGTATATGTTCAGAAATTCTATTATTTAAAATACCTTTGCCTTCAATTATTGATTTTTTTTGATTGTTATATGCTGTGGCATTATCCTTAAAATGTTGTATAGCAGTACCTTTTTCTTGACCTGCGTATAAAATTTTAGCTTTACCTTCGTGTAATTTTTTACCTTTTTTTATCATTTAAAAACTCTATTAAAAATAAAATTAACATTTTTAAAGTGTGATGAATAATTAAATATTTTTTTAAGTTTATTCAAAGGAATTCTACTAGTAATATTTTTATCTTTTTTTACAACTTCAAATAGATGTAAGTTTTGAGAAATACATTTTTTGGCAAGAGATTGAACTATTTTATAAGATTTTTCTCTGCTCAAGTTATTTTTTGTAAGTTCAAGCATTAACTCTTGAGAAAAAATTATACCTTTCGTTAAATCAAGATTAGATAACATTTTATTAGGGTATATGATCATATTTTTTAAAATATTAGAAAGTCTAACAAGTGCAAAATCTAAAGTTATATTTGCATCTGGACCAATACTTCTTTCCACACTTGAATGAGAAATATCTCTTTCATGCCATAAAGCTATATTTTCTAGAGCAGGCACTACATAACTTCTAACTATTCTTGAAAGTCCAGTTAAATTTTCACTTAATATTGGGTTTTTTTTGTGAGGCATTGCCGAAGAACCTTTTTGTTTTTTTGAAAAAAATTCTTGTAATTCATAAACTTCTGTTCTTTGCAAATTCCTTATTTCAGTTGAAACTCTTTCTATGGATCCGGCAATAATAGCTAAAACTGAAAAATAAAAAGCATGTCTATCTCTGGGAATTATTTGAGTAGAAATTGGTTCAATTTTAAGATTAAGTTTTTTTGCAACATACTTTTCAACTTTAGGGCTTACATTTGCGTAAGTTCCAACTGCACCAGAAATTGCACAAGTAGACACTTCTTCAATAGCGTATAATAATCTTTTTTTATTTCTTTTAAATTCTTCATAAAAAGAAGCTAATTTTAATCCAAAAGTTAATGGCTCAGCATGAATACCGTGACTTCTTCCAATACATGGAGTGAATTTGTATTTTTTAGCCTTTAATTTTAAAATTTTTAAGATTAAGTCTATGTCTTTTAAAAGTATTTTGCCTGACTGAACTAATTGAATATTAAAACTTGTATCTAATATATCTGAAGATGTCATTCCTTGGTGCAAATATCTAGCTTGTAATCCTGCTTTTTCAGTAATGGAAGTTAAAAAAGCAATAACATCGTGTTTAACTTTAGATTCAATTAAATGAATTCTTTTAACATTTATCTTACCCTTTTTTTTAACTACATTAGATACTCCTTTAGGTATATGACCAAGCCTTTCCATAGCTTGTGCGGCAGCAATCTCAACATCAAGCCAAATTCTGTATTTATTTTCTTCTGACCAGATGCTTGTAAGTTCTTTTCTAGAATATCTTGATATCATTATATATATGGAGGCCTTGTATAGTTTTTATCAGATTTAGTGAAAATTTCATAACCATTTTCTGTGATACCAACTGTATGTTCAAATTGTGCTGATAAAGATTTATCTTTTGTAACTGCTGTCCACCCATCATCTAATATTTTTACATCATACTTTCCGTAATTAATCATAGGCTCAATTGTGAAAGTCATACCAGATTCTAACGTAATTCCAGTATTTTTTTTTCCATAATGCAGAATATTTGGGTATTCGTGAAAAACATTACTAATTCCATGTCCACAAAAATCTCTTACAACAGAAAAACCTTTATCTTCAACATAAGATTGTATTTCATTTCCAATATCACCTAATTTAATCCCTGGTTTTAAAATTTTAATTGCTTTCATCATCGCTTCATATGTAGCATTAATTAAATTATTTGCTTTCACTGAAGGTTTTCCTAGACAAAACATTCTACTTGTATCACCATGGTAATCATCAACAATTGCAGTTATATCTACATTAATTATATCATCATCTTCCAAAATTTTTTCTGAAGGAATGCCATGACAAACAACATGATTAAGTGAAGTGCATAATGACTTTTTATAACCTCTATAGAAAAGTGGGGCAGAAAAACCTCCATTATCTTTTATAAATTCATAACAAAGTTTATCTATTTTATTAGTTGATACTCCTGGTTTAATAAAATCTGTAATCATATCTAATGTTTTAGATGCTAAATTTCCTGCTATTTTCATTTTTTTAAATTTTTCAGAATAACTATTCATCATCTATAATTTTAATTTTTTTTTCAATTTTAATTTCTTTTGAATTTACAACACATCTATATGCTATAAATTTAACTCCAGCTTTTTTTGCAAAAAGATAATTATTATAATATTCATAATCTATATCTTTAGCTATTTTAAAGTATTCTATACCTTGAATTTGAGTTAAAAATAAGACGTAAGGATCATATTTTTTTTTTATTGATTCTGCTAAATTTTTCAAGTGTTTTGTACCACGTGATGTTATTGCGTCAGGAAATTCAACTATATTATTTTCACGTATTAATGTAACATTTTTGACCTCAATAATTTTTTTGTCACATAAAAAATCGAATCTTGTATCTTTTGAAAATTTAAATTCAGGTTTAATTAATTTTGTATTTTTTAAATCTTTAATCAGTTTATTTTTTAAAGCATGTTCAACTATCCTATTAGCTCTATGAGTGTTAACTCCAATTAAATTTTTATTAGCTTTAATAATCTCAAGAGTATATTTTAATTTTCTCTTAGGATCATCATTTTTAGAAACCCATACTTCATTGTCTTTATCTAATAAGCCCATCATTGAACCGGTATTAGGGCAGTGCGCTGTTATTATTTGATTATTTACTTTGATATCTATAAAAAACCTCTTATATCGTTTGATTAGTTTGCCTTTAATTAAAGTACTGGTAAATTTCATAATAATTTATTTATATTTGTAAATGACAAATAAAAAAGAAATAATTGCATCTATTATCATTATTGGTAATGAAGTTCTATCTGGAAGAACAAAAGATTTAAATACTAGCACACTCTCAATATGGTTAAATTCTATCGGCATTAGTGTTCAAGAG
This sequence comes from uncultured Pelagibacteraceae bacterium, assembly GCA_902551735.1. GTDB lineage: Bacteria > Pseudomonadota > Alphaproteobacteria > Pelagibacterales > Pelagibacteraceae > Pelagibacter. Next base: position 25,572 of record CACDEK010000006.1, read on the forward strand.
GTAAGGGTAATACCTGATGTTGAAAAAAAAATTATAGATACAGTTAATGAATTAAGAAACAGATTTGACTATGTATTCACTACAGGAGGAATAGGACCAACGCACGATGATATAACTGCAGAAACTATATCCAAAGCATTTGATTTAAAATATGGTCTTCATAAAGAAGCTTTTTCTATATTAGAAAAATATTACGAACCTGGAGAATTTAATGAGGGAAGACAAAAAATGGCAAAAATGCCTGTTACAGCGAAACTTATTTTAAACCCTTCTAGCGGAGCACCTGGATTCTATGTTGAAAATGTATTCTGTCTTCCAGGAGTACCTTCAATTTTAAAATCAATGTTAGGTGGATTAAATAATGTACTAGTAGGCGGCGATCCAATTTTAAGCAAAACTATAAATCTAAGAACTTATGAAAGTGAAATAGCAAAATCATTAACCAATGTTCAGAATAATAATAAAGACGTAGAAATTGGAAGTTATCCTTTTTTTAGACAAGGTAAACTAGGTGTCTCTATAGTTCTAAGATCAGTGCATAAAGCTAAAATAGAAGATTGCAGTTTTCAAATTTTAAAATTTGTTAAAACAAAAAAAATAGAAATAGTTGAAATAGATTAATGTTGTATTTTGCTTATGGAAGTAATCTTAATTGGCATCAAATGCAAAAAGAAAGATGCCCAGGATCAAAATTTGTTCAAACATATATTTTACAAGGCTATAAATTAATATTTAGCCATCGTAATCCAAATAACAAATATGGTCATGCTAATATAGAAAAAAATAATAATTTTAGTGTACCTGGCGCTATATGGAATCTTTCAAAAAAACATGAAAAAACTTTAGACGAATATGAGGCCGTTAATTATAATCCACCGTATTATCAAAAAGAATATTTTTCTTTAAAAGGAAAAAAAATTTTAGTTTATGTACAAAAAATTTACACTAAAAGAAAACCATCTTATACCTACCTGCATACAATAATACAAGGATATGAAGACTGTAATTTAGATACTTTTTGTTTAAAAAAAGAAATAAAAAATTATACTTTAGATTATAATATTGATTGGTAATTTTAAAAAATATTTTTTAATACATCGTCCAATGTAATTTTTGAAATATCATTAGAATTGTATAATTTTTTACTATCAAGTATTTTTATATTATCTTGATCGGGTGCAAATTTTTCTGGTTTAGTTGGTCCAAATAATAATATCATGGGTATCTCGGCTAGGCTCATCATATGCATGATGCCGTTGTCTATTGATATTGCTTTTTCAAGCCTCGAAGTTAAAGCTGTTACAAGACTAGGCGAAGCTAGTTCAGATCGATGTTCAGGAAAATTTGCATTTGGTATTGCCGATTTAATTTTATTAATAATTTCGGTATTTGACTTTTCAACAAAGAAAATTGGTTTTTTTCCTTTGTTTTCTAATTTCATAGCTAATTCAATAAATTTATTTATTGGCCAATGTTTTTTTCTAAATGGATTCCCATGAGTAATTGAAAGTCCAATATAGTTTTTGTCAGGTAATAATTTTATTGCTTCCTTAATGTATTCTTCGTTAAGTTGTTTCAAGCTATAATTAATTTTATTTATTTTAGTATCATAGAATTTTTCTAAATTTAAAATAGTCCTTTGGTTTATATTTTCACAATTTGAGTATTTTTTTTTATATGAACAAAAAAAATAATTAAATGTTGATGAATAAAAATCACTATTAGGTAATCTTTTTAATATAAGTGTGTTTCTAATTTTGGATTGAATATCAATAATTAAATCAAATTTATTGATATTTAATCCAAGTTTTAAAAATTCGTTTTTAGCTTTAAAAAAATGCCACCATCTAAATCCAAAGTGTTTAAGATCCAAATTTAAATTATTTATTTTAATATTATAATCTTTTAATTCATTTGAAAAATATTTTGCACCGAGGGAATCTTGATAATAAAATTCAGAGGATGCAAAATGATTTTGCAAAGTTAAAATAAGAGGAAATAATTGAATAGCATCTCCTAGACCCCCACCTGAATTGTAAATTAATATTTTTTTACTCATATAAGACTATAAATTATAATTTATCCTTGTTAATTAATCCTTGATTTTTTTGTTTATATATGGGCAAAATATGCAAATTATATGACAGACAAAATAAAATTTTTCTTAGATGAAAGCAAAATGCCTAAGTCATGGTATAATATTTCTGCAGATCTACCAAAACCATTAAGTCCAGTTCTCCATCCAGGCACTCTTAAACCAGTTGGGCCAGATGATTTAGCACCATTATTTCCAATGGCTTTAATTGGTCAAGAAGTTTCTCAAGAAAGAGAAATTGAAATTCCTGAACCAGTAAGAGAAATTTACAAACAGTGGAGACCATCTCCCTTGTATAGAGCTAGAAGACTTGAAAAAGCTTTAGATACGTCTGCAAAAATTTATTACAAATATGAAGGTGTAAGTCCTTCTGGTAGTCACAAACCGAATACTGCTGTAGCTCAAGCTTTTTATAATAAGGAGGAAGGTACAAAAAAAATTACGACAGAAACTGGAGCAGGACAGTGGGGAAGCTCTCTAGCATTTGCCTGTTCAATCTTTAAAATTGAATTAGATGTTTATATGGTAAAAGTAAGTTTTGAGCAAAAACCATATAGAAAAATGATTATGCAAACATATGGTGCAAATTGTTTTCCTAGTCCTTCTAATAGAACAAAAACTGGTAAAGCAATTTTAGAAAAAGATCCAAATAATACAGGAAGCTTAGGTATAGCTATATCCGAAGCAGTAGAAATGGCGGCTCAAGATAAAGATACAAAATATTCACTTGGAAGTGTTTTAAATCATGTTTTGATGCACCAAACTATAGTTGGAAATGAAGCGATATTACAAATGGAAATGGCTGATGATTACCCTGATATCCTGGTAGGATGCACTGGTGGAGGAAGTAACTTTTCAGGCTTAGCTTTTCCTTTCTTAGGAAAAAAATTTCGTGAGAAAAAAGATATAAGAGTAATTGGTTGTGAACCTAAATCTTGTCCATCTTTAACAAAGGGTAAATTTGCATATGATTTTGGCGATACTGGTAACTTTACGCCATTGGTAAAAATGCATACTTTGGGATCATCCTTTATGCCCCCAGCGACACACTCTGGTGGTTTAAGATATCATGGTATGGCACCCATGTTTAGTCATTTAGTAGATATAGGAGCTATTGAAGCAAAAGCTTACGGTCAAAAAGAATGTTTCGAAGCAGGAGTAAAATTTGCTCAAGCTGAAGGTATAGTACCAGCACCAGAAGCAACACATGCTGTCAAAGGTGCAATAGATGCAGCCCTAGAATGTAAAAAAAATGGCCAGAAAAAAACTATTCTTTTTAATTTATGCGGTCACGGCCATTTTGATATGCAGGCCTACGCAGATTATTTTGATAATAAGCTTTCTGATGATAGTTATGATGAAAAAGCAGTTAATAAAGCTTTAGAAAAACTACCTAAAATTGCATAAAAAAAATTAATCATTGTTAATAATTATATCTAAATATTAGAATTGCTCTATTTTATATAATTAATTAAATATTTGTATGTATTTTATAAATCCATTTAAAGGACTTAGACCACAAAAAGAAGATGCTTCATCAGTGGCTATTGCTAGCACAGATCATTTGTCAGAAAAAGATGTTAGTGATTTTAAAAAAAATAATCCCTGGAACTACTTAAATGTATTTACTGAAGAGAGTAATTCAAAATCAAAAGAACAATTTGAATTAATGAAAGAAAAATCAATTTTAACTAAAGATAAAGACAATTCTTTTTATATTTATAAAATTTCAACAGGTAATCATTCCCAAGTAGGAATAGTTGGCACTGCCAAGCTTTCTGCATATGATAATCTTCATATTAGAGGTCATGAAGAGATCTTTTTAGAAAGAGCACAAAAAAGATTGAAACAAATGGATAATTTGAATGCTCAAATTGGTCCTATATATGTGATTTATCCCGACAATCATAAATTGACTGAATTTATTAAAAAAGAGATAATTTCTAAACCCATTTATTCATTTATAGCATTAGATAAATGCAAACATGAAATGTGGATGATAAACGAAGAAGAAAAAGTTAAAAAAATTTGTGATTTATTTAATTCTATCAACAGAATTTATATAGCTGATGGTCACCATAGAATGGAAGCTATTTCAAAACTATCTGAATTCAAAAAACATCAAAACCCAAATCATACAGGTAATGAAGCTTATAATTATTTTATGGTCGCTATATTTCCACAAAGTCAAGCTAGATTACTCGATTATAATAGGTTGATAAAAGATCTTTACGGCTACTCTGAAAAAGATTTTATTAAAGAAATAAAAAAGAAATTTAATGTAGAAAAACAGAATTCACCATACAAACCGAAAAAACCGCAAACTTTTGGAATGTATTTAGATAAAAAATGGTATTCGCTAGAATTAAAAGAGCCACCCGAACCAAATTTATTTCATATAATAAATTTAGATATTAATTTATTACAATATTACTTATTGGAACCAACTTTAGGAATTGGCGACCCCAGATATGATAATAGAATAGATTTTTTAGCTGGTTTTCATGGCTTAGAAGGAATTGAAAAAAAAGTTGATTCGAAAGAAGCAAAAGTTGGCTTTTCTTTTTTTGCAACACAAATGGAAAACGTAATAAGTTTTGCAGATAAAAAATTAAACATGCCACCAAAATCAACATGGTTTGATCCCAAACCTTTAGATGGACTCGTTGCTTATGATTTTGAATAAATTAGATTTTATTAATTTAAAATAAAAAATTCTTCTTTTATAGTTCTAAAAAATATATATAAAAAAAATAATGATAAGTTTTTTTAAAAAGAAATATACGTAAAATATATCTATGGACAAACCAACAATAAAACCTAGTAATCCAAATTTTTCTAGTGGACCATGTTCTAAACGTCCAGGTTGGTCTATGGATGTGTTAAAAAATACACCTATAGGAAGATCTCATAGACATAAAGTATGTAAAGAAAAACTTAATGAAGTAATAATTAAATCTAAAAAAATTCTTCAACTACCTGATTCTTATCATGTAGGTATAATGACAGGATCAAATACAGGAGCTTTGGAAGCTGCTCTATGGTCACTTTTAGGTTGTAAAGGTGTTGATGTTTTAGCATGGGAAAATTTCGGAAAAGATTGGGTTATAGATATACTTGATCAACTAAAAATAAAAGATGTCAACAGCTACGTAACAGATTATGGAGTTCTTCCTGATTTATCTAAAGTAAATTTTAAAAACGATGTAGTCTTTACTTGGAATGGCACAACAGCAGGTGTCAGAATTCCTAATGGAGACTGGATACCAGAAGACAGAGAAGGTTTAACAATTTGTGATGCAACATCAGGTATTTTTGCGATGGATATTGATTATAATAAACTTGATGTAATTACATGGTCGTGGCAAAAAGTTTTAGGTGCAGAAGCTGCCCATGGAATGATAGCTTTATCTCCACGCGCAGTTCAAAGATTAGAAACACATGTCCCTTCATGGCCTATTCCAAAATTATTTAGACTAGCAAATAAGAAAAAATTAATTAAAGGTATATTCGAGGGTGGCACAATTAATACGCCCTCAATGATTTGTGTTGAAGATGGCTTAGATGCTTTAAATTGGGTTGAGTCAATAGGTGGAACCAAAGAATTAATTAAAATTTCAAATGAAAATTTAAAAATAGTAGAAGATTGGGTTACTAAAAGTGATTTATTTAAGTTTATGTGTGAAGATAAAAAATCAAGATCATCAACAAGTATTACTTTATTAATTAAAGATGAATGGTTTAGTAAATTCAATGAAGAAGAACAAAGAGCAGTATTGAAAAAGTTGTTTGTAATTCTTGAAAAGGAAGGTGTAGCAAATGACATCAATGGATACCCCAAAGCACCACCTAGTATAAGAATATGGGGTGGTTCAACAGTTCAAAACGAAGATATAAAAGCACTTCTTCCATGGATAGATTGGGCATATAATTCAATAAAAAATAATGCCTAAAGTTCTAATTTCAGATTCAATGAGCAATATTGCTCAAAAAATATTTGAAAAAAATAATATTACTGTAGATGTAAAAACAGGCCTTTCTGAAGAGGAGATTATAAAAATTATTCCTGATTATGATGGAATGGTTGTTAGATCAGCAACAAAAGTAACTAAAAATATTATTTCTGCTGCAAAAAATTTAAAAGTCATAGGTAGAGCTGGAGCAGGGGTAGATAATATCGATGTTTCTTATGCAAAAGAAAATAATATGATTGTTATGAATACTCCTGGTGGAAATGCAAATGCAACTGCTGAACATGCGTTTGCTTTAATTATGTCAGTATTAAGAAAAATTCCTTTTGCAAATGAAACTACACATAAAGGCATGTGGGAGAAAAAAAATATTAAAGGTAACGAGTTATCAAAAAAGACTCTTGGTATTGTAGGATTTGGAAACGTAGGAGTTAGATTAAGTAATTTAGTTAAAGGTTTTGATGTGAAAGTGCTGGTATACTCTAAATCATTAAAATCTAGAAAAGAAGATTATCCACATGTAGAAGATGTTAGCTTTGAAGAACTAATTTCTAAAAGTGACATTATAAGTTTCCATTGCAAAGCAACTAAAGAAGGTAAACCATTAATATCAAAAGACCATTATAAAAAAATGAAAAAAACAGCATATATAATTAATGCTGCAAGAGGAAATATTGTTGATGAAAAAGATTTAAATGATGCTCTTAATGAAAATTTAATTGCAGGAGCAGCTATTGATGTTTTTTCAAAAGAACCAGCCAAAGAAAATATATTATTTAACAATCCTAAAATAATTTTAACTCCTCACATAGCTGCATCAACATCTGAAGCTTCGGTAGTTGTAGCTGAAATGGTAGCCAATCAAATTTGCGATTTCTTACTTAATAAAGTTCAAAAAAATATAGTATAATATTAATTTTTACATTTTGAATTGTTGCTAAGATCTTTAATTTTGGATATTAATTCTTGATTATTAATAATTCTGCTCCAATTTAACCAATAAATTTCATCATTACTTGCTTTATTTAAATATTCCCATTCAAGTTCTCCAACGGAATTAAAAAAAAGCATTCTACCGTGATCGGTTTGTTCAACCATTAATGATCCATCATTTAAAAAATCATTTAAACCATTAGAACCAGTTATGACTTTATTATTAATTAGCGAGTCATTAAATTTTTTTGAAAACTTTTCTGTATCAAAATCGTATATTAAAATTTCAGTGGAAAAAGTTTTTATACCATCCAAGGTATATTGAACATTATTATTAAATATAGAAATTTTATTTTCCGATATAATGTCAACATCATGTTGAGCATGAAATGGCCCTTTAATTATTTTAATTACCTCAGATGTATTTGGTCTATATAATATAATCATTAAAGAGTTCCTTAATGATAAAAATATATCTCCTTTTTTCCAAAATTTTCCATTTTCTAATACTGGCTGAATATCATTTAAGTGAAAAGGATCGGTATGAGTAAAATCTTTTTCATGTAGAAGCGAAGCTTTTAAAAGAATTTCTGTAAGTGACTTCTGATATAATATTTTTCCTTCAGGTGATATTTTTGTAATTGCATCATCATAAAATTTTTCGCCCTTTTTATATTTTTGTGCACCTTGAGAATATGGATACATTCTTGTAGGAACCCAAAAATTTCCATCTTCATCAATTTCAAGAGAGTGATGAAAAGGATCCTGATCGTTTATCCAAGAAATTTTTCCACAAAAATTAATTTTAATTAATGGAGAATCTGTATG
>CACDEK010000007.1 GCA_902551735.1 uncultured Pelagibacteraceae bacterium
AATAAAAAACAACCAATTAAAACTATGAATGGCGTTTATAGATACACTATAGATAAGCTAGGATTTGTTATTGATAAAGCTTTATCAAATAAAATACCTATGGTTGCACTTTTTCCTCAAACAAAGACAAAATTAAAAAATAATTATGGTACTGAAGCACTAAATGAAAACAATTTAGTTTGTAAGGCTATTAGATATATTAAAAAAAAATATAAAAATCAAATTGGTATAATGTGTGATGTTGCTCTTGATCCTTATACTTCACATGGACATGATGGAATATTAAAATCAAACTACGTTGTTAATGACGAGACGATAGAAATTTTATTAAAACAATCATTGCTACAAGCAGAAATGGGATGTGATGTAATAGCACCATCTGATATGATGGATGGAAGAGTTGGAGAAATAAGAAAAATTTTAGATAAAAACGATCATCAATTAGTGCAAATATTGTCATATGCAGTTAAATATGCATCGAATTTCTATGGTCCATTTAGAAATGCTATAGGATCTAATAAATCATTAAAAGGTGATAAAAAAACTTACCAAATGGACTTTAGGAATATTAACGAAGCATTAAGAGAAGTTGCTTTGGATATAAAAGAAGGTGCTGACATGGTGCTGGTTAAGCCCGGGATGCCTTATTTAGATGTGATAAAAAGTGTAAAAGAAAATTTCAAAATTCCTGTATTTGCATATCAAGTATCTGGTGAATATTCGCTAATAACAAATGCTATTAAAAATAAAATTATAAACAAGAATGCTATTATAGAAAGTTTAATTTCATTTAAAAGAGCTGGAGCAAACGCTATAATAACATATTTCGCCGACCAAATATCAAAAGATATAAATTAAAATTCATTGAACAAATTTATAAATTCATATCTAGAATTAGGATAACTAATATTATTTGGTTTAAGTACATTTTTTTCTAAAAAATCTCCTACCAATTTTAAACCTTTTCGTAGTGTATTTTTATCTAAATTACTTATTTCTCTATCTATAAAAAAGTTAGGAACATATTTTTTTTCTGAACTTGATTTAACAAAATAAACTTTTTTATTATTTACAATTTCAGATTTTACTATTTTTTCAAATTGTAAATTATAACCAACTAATTCAAGTAATTTTAACTCCCAAAAAATGTACTCTTTAACCCATTCATCAGAATTGAGAATAAAAAATAATTTATCTATTAATTTAAAAATATTTAAATTACTTTGAGACTCTACAGTTAATAGTTTTATAAGATTCATGGCAGAAACGATACAGGATAGTTTTTTATTATTTTCAAAATACAATGGAGTATAAGCATTAAAAATTTCAGTTTTAAAATACCCAATTTTGTTTTCATTTTTAAAGGTGTAAGTTAAATGCAACTTGTTACCTATCTGTAAATAACTTTTTGATTTTTTAGATGTTGCGCCAAATATTATACCTGAACTTTTTCCATGATTTTCAGTAAAAAATTCAGCTATTAAAGAATTTTCATTATATTTGTTTTTTGAAACAAGATATCCAGTATCATCCCATTGCATTATACACCTATTTTTTTTAATAAATGTTTAGCAGCTTTTTGTTCAGCGTCTTTTTTTGAACTTCCATTTGCATAAAAAATTTTAGAATTTTGTATACTTACTCCAACTTTGAAAATTGGTTTATGTCGAGGTCCTGTATTTGAATAAAGCTTATACTTGGGAAGAATTTTAAATTTTTTTAAAGCATATTCTTGTAGTTTGGTTTTAGAGTCAATTTGATTAGTAATATTAGTTTCTATATGAGTTTTCCAAAATCTTAATATAAACTTTTCAACGGCATCGAAACCTTGATCAATATAAATTGCTCCGATTAAAGCTTCACATGCATCAGATATTATTTTGTCCTCTATTTTGTTGGCCTTTACTTTAACATTTCCTGTAATTAAATAATTTTGTAAATTAAATTTTTTACTTATTTCGCAACATTTTTTTCTGTTAACTAATGAAGCTAGTTTTTTGTCTAATACTCCTTCTTTATCATTTGGAAAAATTTGTAATAATTTTTTAGATATTATTAAGCCTAAAACTCTATCACCTAAAAATTCTAATTTTTCATTATTATCATTAAAATTAAAACTTTTATGAGTTAAGCTTTTAATTAAAATATTTTTATCTTTGAAAACAACTCCTATTTTTTTTTCCAAAGCTCCTATATTTATTGTCATGCTATTTAATAGTTTTAAAAAAGCGATTTAATCTTAAAATTTTATTCCAATTCCAAAATTCAAAAATACTACCAATATTTCTGTCTGAAGAAAAAAAAATAAATCTTGCTCTTCCAACAAGATTATCTTTATGAACATAACCAACAGAAGTTAAATATCTGCTATCTTTTGAGCAATCTCTATTATCACCTAAAAAAAAATAATGATTTAATGGAACAATAAACTTATCCGAATTTTTAAAAAAATTATTTTTTTCATATACAGATATATATTTAATACCATTTGGTAACTTTTCTTCAAATACGTTTGTATCTAATATTACTGGTCCACAATTAACTTTAAAGTTTTTTTTTATTTTTGTTTTTAAAATTTGGTTATTGTTTAAATAAACATCGCCATCAATAAATTGAATAGTATCACCAGGTAACCCAATTAGTCGTTTTATGTAATCAGTTCTATTATCAGCGGGTGTTTTAAAGACAACAACATCACCTCTATTTGGCTCACTAAAAAAAATTCTACCTTTAAATAAATTTGGACTGAATGGAAAAGAGTGTTTGCTATAACCATAAGTATATTTGGTTACAAAAAGTCTATCACCAACTAATAAATTTGGCTCCATTGACGAAGATGGAATGTAAAAAGGTTGTAAAAAAAGAGACCTTATAAAGATAGCAATAATTAGTGCATAAAATATTGTTTTAGTATTTTCTATTAAAAATTTTTTACCCATGCTCATTATTTGCTCAATACCACAAAAGCTATAGAATGTTTTTTTTCATCAGATAAAGATAAATAAGTATTAACTTTACCTACATTAAATTTTTTTTTTAAAATTTTATTTAATTTTTTATTCATTTTAATATATGGCTTACCATATCTATCATTGAGTATAGAAATATCATTAAAATTTAATCCATTTCTAAAACCTGTTCCTAAAGCTTTTGAAAAAGCTTCTTTAGCAGCAAATCTTTTTGAAAAATAGCTAATTTTGTTATTTATTCTTTTTGAACACAAAATTTCAGCGTTAGAAAAAATTCTTAGTAAAAACTTTTTGTTTGATATAAATTTTTTTATTCTTGAGTTTTTAATAATATCTACTCCAATGCCTAATGCTTTCATTTATTTAATTATTTTAATAAATTTTTTTATTACTTTCTTAAACCCAAAAAAAATAGACTCTCCAACGATAAAATGGCCTATATTAAATTCCTTTATTTCTTTTATTTTTGATAGAATTTTGGCTGTTTTATAATCCATACCGTGACCAGCATGTACTTCCAAACCCATTTTTTTTGCAGTAAGAGAACATTTTTTAATATCATTAAATTCTTTTAAATACTTTTGTTTGTTTTTAATTTTATTCGAAATTTTTCCAGTATGAAGCTCAACACATTGTGCTCCTAATAGTTTTGACAATTTAACATCTGAGATTTTTGGATTAATGAATAAACTTGTTCTAATTTTTTGATTATTTAATTTTTTAATAAATGTATATAATTTTTTTTTATTTTTATTTAAATTCAAACCTCCTTCTGTAGTAATTTCTGTTCTTTTTTCCGGGACTATACAAACAAATTCTGGTTTATTTTTTATTACAATTTTCAACATTTCATTTGTTGTAGCTATTTCTAGATTAGTAGGAATATTTTTATTTTTTGTAATATTAATTACATCTTTATCAAGAATGTGTCTTCTGTCCTCTCTTAAATGTATAGTTACTGAGTCAGCACCATATTTAATAGCTAATTTTGCTGCATCTACAACGTTAGGATGTTTTTCTCCTCTAGCATTTCTTAGTGTTGCTATATGATCAATATTTACTCCTAATCTTTTCATTTTAAAAATCTACTACCAGGTTTGGTAATTGGTATTAGCTTTAATTTTTTCGGCAAATTTTTTTTTTTATAAGTAGGAACATCTATTTTAATATGAGATATTATTTTTTTATTAATTTTCAAATTTTTTTTATTTGATCTATCTATTATACAAGCAAAACCAACAATTTTAGCACTAGCTTTTTTTATTAACTTAACACATTCCATTCCAGATTTACCTGTTGTTATAACATCTTCTACTATTAAAACTCTTGAATTTTTTTTAATTTTGAAACCTCTTCTAAGAACAAATTTTTTATTAACTCTTTCACAAAAAATAGTTTCTTTCTTTAATAATCTACCAATTTCATATCCAACTATAATACCACCCATAGCTGGTGATAAAATTAGATCAATATTTTTATAATTTTTTTTTATATTTTGACTTAAAGATATGCATATATCTTTCGCTAAATTAGGAAAACTTAAAAGTTTAGCGCATTGTATATATTTTGATGAATGGAGTCCTGACGATAATACGAAATGCCCATCTAATAAAGCATTAGTTTTTTTTAAAATATTTAAGGATTTTCTGTTTGAAAGCATTCGTTTTTTTATTTTCGTGTCTAATTATTTTAAATTTAAAGTTCCTTTGTTTTAACTCACTAATCAAATTTGTAAAGTTTTTCAGATCATGAATAATTAAATTAAATTTGAAATTTATGTAATCTTTTCCTCTTTCTGTCATCTCTACGCTTGAAATATTTAGGTTATTACCTCCAACTAAAGTAGTAACTTCTCCTAATTTTCCTGGAATATCAGGTAAAGTTATCCAAAGGGCAGAATTATACTCTTTTGTCTTAGAGGTATTGGAATTACCTTTGGTTTGCCAATATCTTCTTATTGCAGCTCTTGCTTTTCCTGTTTTTGATACATTGAGCCAATGTAGGGATGGGGATACTTTTTTTGAGGTTATAATTTCGACTATATCACCATTTTTTAAAATTGTTTGAAGTTGATCTTCTCTACCATTAATATGGCAACCAATAGCAGCATCGCCAATTTTAGTGTGGACCGCATAAGCAAAATCTATTGACGTAGCATCTTTTGGTAATTTAATTATCATGCCTTTTGGAGTAAAACAAAAAACATTTTCTTGAAACATTTGTAGTTTTGTATATTCGAAATAGTGTTCAGGATTTTCATTTTTTTCTATAATTTCGACTAAATCTTTTAACCAATCATACTCTTTCCAGGTTAAAGAATTAAATTTTTCAGAAGATTTATATTTCCAGTGAGAAGCAATACCTCTTTCTGCAAACTCATGCATTGGCATAGTTCTTATTTGAATTTCGATAGGTCTTTTATTTGGACCAATTATTGCTGTATGTATTGATTTGTAATTATTTATTTTAGGTGATGATATATAGTCTTTAAATTTTCCTGGTATACAATTATATTTTGAGTGAAAAATTCCTAATGCTCTATAACAATCTTCAATACTATCTAATATTATTCTAAAACCTATAATGTCAGTTATTTGCTCTAGAGAAACTCTTTTTTTTTGTACTTTGCGCCAAATTGAAAAAGGAGTTTTTTCTCTTCCAAAAATTTGAGCATTAATTTTATTTTCACTTAATAAATTACCCAATTCTATTGATACAGTTTTAAAATTAGTAGATCTATTTTCTTCTAATCTTTTTTGAATTTCTTTTTTAAAATATGGCAATACTCTTTCATAAGTGTCTTTAAGAGACTCAGTATCGGGTATATTTTTTATTGGTATATTTTTATAAATTGCAATATTTAATGGATGATATGGGTTATTTTTATTTAGTGGTTCTGGAGGAATGTTCCAAGATCTTCTGAATTCTTGTACTTTTTTTTCTCCTAATTTTATTTTCATTTCATCCTTGTTTAATCCTGTTAATGAACCATAGTGTCTTTCATTTAATTCCCAGGCTTTAATTATACTTGAATTTTTAACTCTCAAAGTATTAAGTATTAATTTTAGAGTATCTATTGCTCTTTTTTGATAAGAAGTAAAAAAGTAATCAATACTAATTTTTTGTTCTTTAATTAATTCCCCAGCTTTACAAGCTTCTAATTTTCCTTCAGCTGTCAAATCTACATCAACCCAGCCAGTAAATCTATTTGCTAAGTTCCATTCACTTTGTCCATGTCTAACTAAAATTAAATGACTCATAAATAAATTTCAAATATAAGATAATTATGCCAAAGATAAAAATATTATTTAATATTATTAATACAATTTTTATTATTTTTTACATATATCCAGGAAGTATTCTAGGTTTTTTAATTTATAGCGACTTAAATAAACAGCCTCAATTAACAAGTGATTATTTTGTCTCTTCCAATCACGTATATGCATTTATGGCATTATCTTTGCTAGGTTTATTAGCTTATTATAAAAAAAAAAAAATATTTATTCTTAATTATCTAATATTATCTTCAATAATTCTTGAAATATTACATATAGTTATTCCAAACAGATCATTCCAATATAGTGACTTGTTTGGTAATATTGTTGGAGTTTTATTATCATTTTTATTATTTAACATATATTATTTTTGGAGAAAAAAATGAGTACATTTGACGAAAGAGAAAAAAGTTTTGAAAAAAAATTTGCACATGATGAAGAATTACAATTTAAAGTTAGTGCTCGAAGAAACAAATATATTGGTCAATGGGTTTCACAAATTTTAGGTTATAATCCTGATCAAGAAAAAAATTACATCCAAGCAGTTATAAAAGCAGATTTTGCTGAGGCAGGAGATGAAGATGTTTTTAGAAAAGTAAAAGCCGACTTAAAAGATCATAAAATTTCAGAAGAAGAAATCAGAAAAAAAATGGAAGAGCTTAATGAAAAAGCTAAATCTGAATTTATTTAATTTATTATTTATTTTTTTTTTATCTTTAACCAACTTAGCAAACAGCGAAGAAAAATTTATTGCTGCTGAGCCTAGCAAAATTTCAGTAATTGATGGAGATACAATTAAAATTGGGAAAGAGAAAATTAGACTTTTTGGAATTGATGCGCCTGAAATAAAACAAGTATGTAAAAATGATAATAATGATCCTTATCCTTGCGGTATAGCAGCAAAAAATTATCTTTCATGGCTAATAGAAGACGACAATGAATATGATGAAATAATTTATTGCTACTATTCTGAACGTGATAAATATAAAAGAATTATAGGAGAGTGTTTTATAGGCACAATTAGTGAAACAAATATTAATAGAATAATGGTTTCCCACGGTCGTGCTGTTGCATATTTAAAATACTCTGAAAAATATTTAGATGCGCAAAATATAGCAAAAAACAAAAAAATGGGCATATGGAATGGCACATTTGACTTACCAGAAGAATGGAGAAAAAAAAATAAATAAACTATAAGTTTATTAGTGATTCTAAATAAAAAATTATTATTTTTATTTTTATTTTTTTTAATTTCCGCTTGTTCATCAATTCCAAAAAATACAGCAGACGGTTGCTCAATATTTTCAGAAAGATATCTTTGGTATAAACATTCAAAGAAAACTGAGCAAAAATGGGGAACACCAATTTATATTCAATTAGCAATAATAAAAATGGAATCAGATTTTGATTGGTTGGCAAAACCAAAAAGACAGAAAATATTTAAAGTAATACCTTACAAAAGACCTTCAAGTTCTTTTGGATATTCACAAGCTGTTAAAGGTACTTGGAGACAATATAAAAAAGAAACAGGAAATACTCTTGCAACAAGAACAAGGTTTAAAGACAGTGTAGACTTTATTGGTTGGTACACTAATAAAACAGAAAAAATTTTAAAAATTTCTAAGAAAGATGCTTTTAGACAATATTTGGCTTACCATGAAGGCTGGGGTAATTATAAAAACTACAAAAATAACCAAAAAGTAATTATTCTTGCAAAAAAAGTTGAAGAGCAAGCTTCTAAATATAAAAAACAACTAAAAAGATGTCAAAAAAAACTTAATAGAAATAAATATATAATTTTTTAACGTAATTGTTTTTTTAATTCTATATCAATAGCATCGATTCTTTTGGTATTCTTCGCTAAAGCGATATACATTGCAGGGGTTACATACAATGTAAAAAAAGTTGATATAATCATCCCACCTAAAATTGTGGAACCCACTGCAAGTCTTGAAGCTTCCCCAGCTCCTGGGCCAATGTTTCCTACAACTAATGGCAACATAGCTATCATTGTGCTGAGTGATGTCATTATAATTGCTCTAAATCTTAGATTACAAGCTTCTTTGACCGCTTCTACAATATTTTTACCTTGAGTTCTTAATTGATTTGCCCAATCTACAATTAGAATACTATTTTTAGTTGATATACCAATTAATATTATTAATGCAATTTGTGAGAAAATATTTACTGAACTATTTAAAAATAAAATAAACACTATTCCCCCAAACACTGCAAGAGGAACGGTTAGTATAATTATAAAAGGATGAATGAAAGAATTGAAAGTTGCTGCCATAACTAAATAAGCTGTAAGTAAAGCTAGAGCAAAAATTATAAATAATTCATTGCTTGTTTCTTTTAATTCTTCAGATTTACCTTTCCAGGCAATTTGAACTTCTGGATAGCTTTCTTTAATTGTTTTCTCAAGAAAAGTTATAGCTTCAGTTAAAGTATATTTTTCAGCAAGCATAGATGAAATTGTTACGGCTCTTTGTCTATTATACCTTGATAAAATTTGAGCAGAACCTACCTCTTTAAATTCTACTAAATTTGCTAAAGAAATTAGCTTTCCTGTTGTTTTAGACCTTACAAATATTTTGCTTAAACCTTCGCTATCTTTTCTATTTGAAACATATTGTTGTAAAATAATAGGATATTCTTTTCCTAACTTATTAAATTTTGTTACTGTTTTTCCTCCGTAAAGAGTTTCAAGAGTTTTTCCTATTGATTGTATTGGAACTCCAAGGTCACTAGCTTTTCTCTTGTTAATAAGAATTTTAATTTCTGGTTTATCTATAGAATAATCAGACTTTGTTTGAAAAAAATTTTTATTTCTTCTTATTTTATTCAAAATTTCATTTTGAATTTTTTCTAATTCTTCATAAGTTTTCCCCTGTAATACCATTTGAACAGGTTCATTATAATTAGATACTCTTATAGATTGAGGAGAAATTGGAAAAGCTATTGTTTGAGGTACAGTTACTATTTTTCCAATTGCACCTCTCATTATAGTCATTGAATTTTTTTTTCTATTTTTCCACTCATCAAGAAGTGCAAGAATTATAAAGCTATTATAAGATTTGCTAGCACGTCCAAATCCAGGCACAATAGAAATAATATTTTTGTATGGACCAGTTTCATCTTGTAAAAGAGGAATTAATCTTTTTTCAATATCTTCCGACCTTTTTTTTGTATATTCAAAAGAACTACCTTTGTCAGTAAATCCAATTACTAAGTAAACACCCCTATCCTCAATTGGAAGCAACTCTTTTTTTGAAAAATTATAAAGCAAACTAGAACCAACAATAATTAATAAAATAAATACAAAAATAATTTTTTTTTTATAAATCCAATAATTAAGGGTTTCTGAATAAAAATTTAAAAAAGCTTTAAATATTTTTTCAAACTTAATAACAACTACATTCTTCTTCATATTTTTACTTAAAAATTTACTACCAAGCATAGGAGAAAGTGTTAGAGCAACAAAAGAAGAAACAACTATAGCAAAAGACAAAGCTATAGCTGTTTCTTTAAATAAAGTTCCAGCAATACCTTCTATAAAAATAAGAGGTAAAAATACTGCAACTAAA
Organism: uncultured Pelagibacteraceae bacterium; assembly: GCA_902551735.1. Lineage (GTDB taxonomy): Bacteria > Pseudomonadota > Alphaproteobacteria > Pelagibacterales > Pelagibacteraceae > Pelagibacter. Next base: position 9,832 of record CACDEK010000007.1, read on the forward strand.
ATTAAAGTCGTTGCAATAATAGCAAAAGTAATTTGTCTTGAACCTTTATAAGCAGCAACTAATGGGCTTTCTCCATTTTCTATTCTTCTATAAATTGCGTCGGTCATTATTACCGAGTCATCAGTTATTATACCTATAGCGAGAATAAAACTTAGTAATACAAATATATTAATCGACAAACCAAATAAATAGATTCCTAAAAATGAAGCGATTAGACTTACAGGTAGAGCTATAGCTGGCACAATAACTGCTTTTATATTTCCAAGAAATAAATATATAATTGCAACAACTAGTACAAAAGCCACTAGAAGTGTTTTGTAAACTTCAAATATTGCAGCATTTATATAAGTTGCTCTATTGAATGAAACTTTTAAATCAAGACCATCAGGTAATGTTTTTTTTACTTCTTTTATTTTTTTTTTAATTTCTTTTGATAATTCAACAGTAGAAGCTCCACTTTTAGCATAAATTCCTAGGCCGACTGTCTTTAAATTTAAAGCATCTTTAGTTTGATTATTGAAATATGTTTTTTCCGAAACTGGGCCAAACTCAACTTTTGCAATATCTTCAAGTCTAACAATACTTCCTTTAGTTTTTTTTATAGGTAAACTTTTTATGGATTTAATATCTTTATAAGATTTGTCTAAATTTATTGTTAAATCAATATTTTCGGCTTCAAGGGTTCCTGCTGGTAAACTAACATTTTCAGCCCTTAAAGATTGTTCAACTTCTTGAATAGTTAAATCATTTGCAGCTAATTTTATTGGATCTATCCAAACTCTAATACTTAATTCTCTTAATCCTCCAATTAAAATTCTACCAACATTTTTTACACTTGAAAAACTATCTACCAAGTATCTTCTTGCATAATCTCCTAATTCAAGGTCTGTCCAAGTAGAAGATGATAAAGAAATCCACATTGTTGTTGTAAAACCAGCTGCTTGTTTTAATATTTGAGGAGCACCCGCTTCCTCTGGCAAATTATCAACAACTCTTGCTACTTTTTCTCTTACATCATTTGCTGCAGCATCTAGATCAATAGATGTATCAAACTCAATTTTAATTGTGCTTCTTCCATTTTCAGAAGTTGAGTCTATATTCTTTATACCTTCAACACCTCCGATTACATCTTCTATTATTTGGGTGATTTCTTGATCTACAATGGGAGCAGATGCTGATTGATAATCCACTTGAACTTGAACTACGGGTGGTTGCAATCCTGAAGGAAGTTCTCTAACTGGTAGTTTCCAAAAAACAAACAAACCAAAAACAATTAATATCAGCGAAAAAACTGCCGATACAACTGGCCTTTTAATACTAAGATCAGTAATGAACATGACTAATTATTTTCAATAGGTTTTATTTTTATTCCAGGTCTCGCCTTACCTAATCCTTCAGCTACAATTTTATCTCCTGCTTGTAATCCAGAAATTACTTCTAAATTTCCCTTGCTTCTCACACCTGTTTGAATTTCAGTTTTTATAACAATATTATTTTTATCTACTTTATAAACATAATTTTTATTCCCTTCAAAAATAACTCCTGTATCAGGAACACCCAAAGAATTTTTTTCATTATATTTAATTGATACTTCTAATAAAGCACCAGGTATTAACTCAAAATTATTATTATTAATTTTTATTCTTACTAATAAACTTCTGGTATCAGCATTGATTCTACTTGCTACTGAGTCGATTTCACCTAAATATATTTTATTTTCTTGTCCAGAAAAAGTTGCTTCTATTGGTAAAGATTTTTTCATTAAAGGAGCATAAGTTTCAGGAACTTTTAAGTCTGATAAAATAACAGATGAATCGTCTAAAGTTAGAATAATTGAACTTTCTGACACAAGCACATCGTCAGACAAACCTCTTTTACCTAAAATACCATCGAAAGGAGCAACAATATTTTCAGACTTAAGTTCAGCTATTACATCTCCTTTTTTAACTTTTTTATTAAATTGAATTGGAGAAATTAAATCTGATTTTTTAAGTCTATATGATTTAGTTTTATTTGGAAGTGCGGTTCCAAAAGTTTCTAATCTTTGAGAAAAATTGTAATCTTTTATAGTTGATACAATAAGTCCAGGCGGTGGTCTTTTACTAAATTTTTTTTGAAAATGTTTTCCAATCATTGTACGCGCCGTAATAACCGCAGTAATAATTAAGAAGAAAACAATGACTATAGTTGTAATTTTTGTAGATCTTTTCATTTTTTAATTTACTTTACCATATTCGGCCCAAGAGCCATCATAAATTGCAGGCAAATATTTATCATTAATCATAGAATAAGCTAGACCTAAAACTGCCGCTGTAATTCCTGATCCACATGAAAAAACTAGATTATTTTCTTTGATAATTCCTATTTTAGCAAATTTTTCTTCAATTAATTTTTTATCTAAAAAAGTTTTATCTTTTTTATTAATTATTTCACCAAAAGGTAAACAATAGGAATTTTTAATCGAACCACTTTTAACATTTGGTCTTGGTTCTTTTTCTAAACCTAAAAATCTATTTTTACTCCTTGCGTCAACAACTATAAACTTTTTTTCTATAATATTTTTATCTATTTGATCTTTTGACTTTACTAACTTTTGTATTTTATTTGTTATATATTTTTTTTTTTTATAATTAGAAATTTCATTAGTAATTTCTCTACTTTCTTTTTTCCATTTAGCAAAACCCCCATTCAAAACTGAAATTAAATTAGGTTTGTGTCCAAAGAAAATAAAAGTATACCAACATCTACATGAACTTATAACATCAGAATTATCATACACAATAATTCGATCCTCATTTGAAATTCCTAAATTCGAAACAATATTTTCCCACTCTTTTTCATTAGGCAACATATGTGGAAGATTAGTTTTTTTATTTGAAAATTTATCTATATCAAAAAAAATAGAATTTTTAATATGTTCTTTTTTATATTCTTCATATCCATTTCTTTTAGTGGTGGGCATGTGCCAAGATGCATCTAGAATTTTAACTTTTTCTATATTTTGTGATAACCAATCTGTTGAAACCAAGGACATTAAAATTTTTTTTCTAGATACTTTTGATGATATTCTTCAGCTTTGCAATAGTTTTTAATTTCAGAAATTTTTGTAACTATCTTGCCATTATATTTTTTATTATATTTAGACAAAACTTCTTCAGCAATTTTTTTTTGCATATCATTTGAATAAAATATTTCACTTCTGTATTGTGTTCCAAGGTCAGGACCTTGTCTATTTATAGTTGTTGGATCATGAGACTCAAAAAAATAATTTAAAATATTTTCGTAAGATATTTTAGAGTTATCAAATTTTACTTTTACAACCTCAGCATGATTGGTATTGCCAGAGCAAACTTCTTCATAATTAGTCTGATTATGATTGCCTCCACAGTAACCTACTTCTGTACTTTCAACACCTTCTAATTTGCTAAAATTAATTTCAGGTCCCCAAAAACATCCAAGTGCTAAAATTGCTATTTCCATTGATTATTGTTTTATTTAATTTAAAGTTATTCCTATGTTTTCCAAAAATCAATTAGGCTTTTTGTACATGTTTATATCAGTATGTGCATTTTCTATGATGGATTTAATTGTTAAATGGTCGGAAAATTATCCGGTAGGCGAAGTTCTTTTTTTTAGAGGATCTTGTGGATTGATTCCTTTACTTTTTTTAATTCCAAAAGAAAGATATTACAATTTTTACCAAACAAGCAGACCTTTTTTACATTTTAAAAGATGTGCAGCTGGATTAATTGCAATAGTTGCAATTTTTGTCGCTTTAAGAGAGCTTCCTTTAGCCACGGTTGTAAGTATTACATTTGCTTCACCGATTTTTACAACAATACTTTCAATTTTTTTATTAAGTGAAAAAGTAGGTTTGTATAGATGGTTAGCAGTCCTGGTAGGTTTTATAGGAATAATAGTAATTTCTGAACCTGGATTAACTTCTATGAATTTATATTATTTTTATCCAATAATTTTTTGCTTAGGTTTGTCATATGTAGCAATAGCTATAAAACAGTTGTCATCATCAGAACCGGTTTGGTTAATAAGTTTTTATTTTTCAATATCTATAATGATACTTAGTTTTTTTACTATTCCACAGGGATGGATAATGCCAACTTTAAAAGATTTATTTTTATTATCTCTTTTAGGGATTTTAGGTGGCCTTGCAAATTTATGGTTAACACAATCATATAAATTTTCAGAGGTTTCTCTTGTGACACCTCTTAAATATTTAGCATTAGTATTTGCTATTATTTTTGGATATCTTATATGGGGGGAAGTTCCAACTTTACGAACATTAGTTGGATCTTTATTAGTAATTATTTCTTCAGTAATTATTTTCAGAAGAGAAATTTATCACAAAAAACAAGTTTCTATTCCTAGGCATGAGTAAGTCTCCAAAATATTGGCATAAGGCTAAAAAAATTCTTTCTAAAAGAGATCCAATATTAAGAAAAATAATTAAAAAATATAATAAAGGTTTTTTGACTACCAAGAATAACCCTTTTTTTTCACTTTGTAGAACAATAATAGGACAACAAATATCAGTAAAGGCCGCAGACTCTATTTGGAAAAAATTTGAAATTAAATGTAAAAAAAAAATTATTCCTAAAGTAGTTATTAAATTGACTTCAAGAAGTTTGAAAAGTGCTGGATTATCCCGTCAAAAAATATCTTATTTGAAAAATATAGCAAAAAATTTTCAAAATAATTCATTTAATGTTTATGAATTAAAAAAAATGGACGATGAAAAGGCCATCGAATATATAACTAGACTAAAGGGTCTGGGTGTATGGAGTGCACAAATGTTTTTAATGTTTAATTTGAATAGACCAGATGTTTTTCCTGTTAAAGATATAGGTTTAATTCGTGCAATATCAAAAAATTATAAAGTTTCGTACCCACCTAGTAAAAGATTTTTAGAAAAAATTTCTAAATTACATTTTGGTTATAGATCTGTTTTTACTTGGTATATGTGGAGAAGTATAGATCCAACAGATGTAGAATATTAGACTCCTTCCACAATTTGATAATTTCTTTTAACGGAGTTTCCTAAAATTTTTTTAGCTTCTTGATATTCATTAGATTTATAAAATATCTCTGCATCATCTATGCTTAAAAATTCTATAATAACAGTTCTTGGAGAAGGTTTTCCTTCTTTACACTCACTTTTTCCACCTCTAATAATTATTTTTCCTGAATATTTTTTTAGTGCAATTGAGGCTTTTTCTGCATATTTTTTTAATAATTCATGATCATTAATTTCTTCATAAACAGCAACAACATAACCTTTCATATAGTTTCCTTATTTATAATTTTTGATCCAATATTTTGCAATATCTATTCTTTTGCAAATCCAAACATCTTTAAACTTTAACACATAGTCTAAAAATTTTCTCAAGGATTGAATTCTACCAGGTCTACCAATTAATCTACAATGCAAACCTACAGACATCATTTTTGGAGATTTTTTTCCTTCATTATATAATGTGTCAAAACTATCTTTAAGATATGTATAAAATTGTTCGCCACTATTAAATCCTTGGTTAGTTGCAAATCTCATATCGTTATTGTCTAAAGTGTATGGAATAATTAATTGTTTTTTATTTTTTATTTTTACCCAGTAAGGAAGATCATCACTATAAGAGTCGCTGCAATAAAGAAATCCGCCTTCTTCTGCAACTAAATCTAAAGTGTTCGGGCTACATCTTCCAGTGTACCAACCCAGAGGTCTTTTGCCAAAAATTTTTTTTATCGTTTTTATAGCTAAATTCATATGTTCTTTTTCTTTAGACTTAGAAAAATTTTGGTAGTCAATCCATCTCCATCCATGTGAAGCAATCTCGTATCCCGCTTTTTCTATTGCCTCGCATACATCGTGATTTCTTTCTAGTGCCATACCTACGCCAAATATAGTTATGGGAATTTTTTTTTCTTGAAATAATTCATGAAGTCTCCAAAAACCTCTTTTCGATCCATATTCATAAAAAGACTCCATATTCATATTTCGACCTTTAATTGGCTGAGCCCCTATGATTTCGGATAAAAAAACTTCAGAAGTTTTATCTCCATGCAATACACAATTCTCTGCTCCTTCCTCATAATTTAAGACTATCTGTAGAGCAATTTTTGCATTATTAGGCCATTTTATTTTAGGTTTTTTTGAACCATATCCGATCAAATCTCTTGGATATTTTTTATTTTTGTTTGAGAAGTATTGTTTCATTTTTAAATTTGTAAGTTACTAAATTATTACCTTTTCCCTTTCTATCAATTACCAAAAAGTTCATATTTTTTAAGGATATCAATGGGAAATGCCATATCCCAGGTTTATAGTTAATGCCATTTTGTTTTGGCACTATAAAAGACTCTATTTTTTTTATATTGGGTTTTTTTCCTTTTGGCGCAACAAATACTAAAAAATTAGTTTCACTCATTGGAACAAATGCTTGACTTCCTAATGGATGTTTTTCCATCATGTCAATTTTCATTGGAAATTTCCTTTTTTTTGCTGAAAAAATGCTCATGATTGTATTTCCTTTTTTTAATGAAGTATTGATTTTACATAAGTTATTGAATCTTTTTGCATAACCGTTATTAATATTTATAGGTCTGTTTTTTTTTGTTGATATTAAATCACCAAATTTTTTAAAATTTTTACGAGAAATTTTTTTAGGTTTTATTGTAATTTTCATTTAACAACTTTTCCAAAAGTTCTAATTCTTGAAATACCTCCATCAGGATAAATATTAATTTTAATAAAATTAATTTTATTTTTTTTCATTATTATATTATTAAAACTGTGCTTTTTGTGTGCATTAAGTTTAACTTTATTTAAAATAGACTTCCATTTAATAGATTTTTTAACTACAGAATTATTTGATATTTTTTTTGGGATATATGCAGCTTGTATAGAACATCTGTCTGGGTAGTTTCCTTTAAAATGATGAGTGTCTATTTCAATTTTATTAATTATACCTGTGCGTCCTAATTTTATTATAAGCCAGTCAAAATTTTTCCCTCTGCTTCTTCTGGTTTCCCATCCATCTCCCATATTCTTACCAACACCAGGGGCAAGAATATTTTCTGCTCTTCCAAAATGTTCATTATTACAACCTACGATCGACGCTCCATTTAGTAACGATGTAAGATTTACTAATTTATTTCCAAAATTAACATTTTTAATCTCAACCTCTCCATAGACTCTAAGTCTTGCCACACCACCATCAGGAAAAATATTTAACTTAACGTGAGTGAAAACTAATTTATTTTTTATTTTAAAATTATGATTTTTATTTGGCCCAAGTTTTTTCTTACTTAATATTGTAATCCATTTAGATTTATAATTTAAATTTTTATTTACAAAACAAGCCTCTAACGAAGCATGGGTGGGCTGATTACCGGAAAAATGAGTCGTATCAATGTCAACATTAAAAATTTTTCCTGGCTTTCCAAGTTTTACAATTAAATAATCAAAACCTTTTTTTCTCCTTCTTCTGGTTTCCCATCCATCCATCCATTTACCATGTGTATCAAAAACACCTTCTTTAAAAATTGGTGGATTTGGATCGAGAATTCTATTTGCTGATGCAAAAAAATCATCAGTTTTAAAAATTATTTTTGAGCCTAGCCTTGGCTCGGCCAAGTTAATCAATTTACCATTAATAAATTTTTTCATATATTTATTTAATTATTTCACTTAAGCGAAAGCTTGCAATTTTTTTTACTTGTTTTTTAGCTTCTTCGAATTCTAAATTTATATCATTTGTTATTCTTTGTCTAAATTTTTTCAAAATTTCTTCTTTATTTTTTCCTTTAACAGCAATAATAAAAGGAAATCCAAATTTTTTTTTATAAAGTTCATTTAGTTTTTTAAATTCTACAAATTCTTCTTCAGTACATTGGTTTAAACTTGCACCTTTTTGCTCATTTTTTGAGTCTTCAGTTAATCCTTTTGCGACAGCCAAATCTGGATGTGAATTAAGAATTTCTAAGTGTTTTTCTTTTTCAGCATTTTCAAAAATTTCTATCATTTTTGAAACTAGTTCATTTACATTATTATAGGGTTTTGATTCATAACACTTTTCGGCTATCCATTCTGTTTTTTCAAAAATATTTCCAAAAGTAGATATAAATTGAGATTTTTTTAATTTATTAAACTTATCTAATGAATTCATATATGACTTTTTACTGCTTTGTTTTAATATTTTAATTATGCATTAATTGTATATTATATACATAACTATATGACAAAATTAACTACACATGTATTAGATGTTTATTCTGGTAAACCAGGCAAAGGTATTAAAGTTGAGCTTTATTTAATAAAAAACAACAAAAGAGAAAAATTAAATACTGCAATATTGAATAGTGATGGCCGGGCTGACAAACCTTTAATTGAAGGATCAAATTTTAAGGAAGGGCAATACGAAATTATTTTTTTTGTTGGAGAATATTTTAAAAAAATTACTGAAACACCCAATATTCCTTTTTTAGACGATGTTGTTATAAGATTTGGAATTTCAAATTCTAAAGAACACTACCATGTCCCTTTACTTGTTTCACCTTGGAGCTATTCAACTTATAGGGGAAGTTAGTGACTTCCAACACCATAGAATTTATTTTTAATAACAAAATACATAAGATTTCAAATCCTGATCCGAATGAAACAATTTTAAATTTTATCAGACTTAAATTAAAAAAAACTGGAACTAAAGAAGGTTGTGCCGAAGGTGGTTGTGGAGCATGTACAATAGTTTTAGGAGAGTTAGTTGATAATAATATTCAATACAAAGCTATAAATGCATGTATTGCTTTTTTACCAATTCTTAATAGAAAGCAATTAATTTTGGTAGAAGATTTAATTTCTTCTGATGGAAAGTTACACCCAGTACAAAATGCAATGGTAAAATTTCATGGTTCACAGTGTGGATTTTGTACACCGGGATTTATCATGTCAATGTTTGCAATGTATAAAAATAATAAATCTTTTAATGACGAAATAATAAATGATTCTTTGTCTGGAAATTTATGTCGTTGTACAGGTTATAGACCAATAATAGATGCGGCTAAAAGTTTAAATAAAATAAACGATAATGATGAATTTACAAAATTTAAAAAAAAAATAATAAATCTTTTAAAAAAAATTAAATTAAAAAATATTGAAATTAATAAAGAGAATAAAAAATATTTTGCCCCCAGTACAATTTTGGAATTAAAAAAAGTGCTTAAAAAAAATCCTGATGCAAAACTATTGAGTGGAGGTACCGATCTTTCGTTAGAGATTACTAAATCAAGAAAAGAAATTAAAAAAATTATATATTTAAATTCTATAAAAGAATTAGATTTTATTTATACTAAAAAAAATGAGATAGAGGTGGGAGCAGGAACTTCATTACTAAAATTTGAAAAAATTATAAAGAAATATTATCCAGATTTTAATACAATTTTAAAAAGATATGGATCTGTTCAGATCAGAAATGTTGGAACAATCGCAGGCAATATTGCAACAGCGTCACCCATAGGAGATACTTTGCCTATATTATTATCATTAGATACAAAAATAATATTAGATGGGCCAAAAAAGAGAGAAATAATCCCACTAAATAAATTTTTTATAAGTTATCGTAAAACTAAGCTCAAAAAAGGACAATTTATATATTCGGTAAAAATACCAATTTACAAAAAAAACATATTCAAAGCATATAAGATATCAAAAAGGTTTGACGATGATATTTCATCAGTTTGTGGATCTTTTAATATAGAGATCAATAAAAATCGGATTAAAAAAATTAGAATAGCTTATGGAGGTATGTCTGAAATTCCAAAAAGAGCGAAAAATGCAGAAAAAACACTAGTCAATTCTACTTTTTCAGAGAAAATATTTAGCAAAGCAATCAAAAATTTAGATAGTGATTATAAACCAATAGACGATATGAGGGCTAGCAAATCTTATAGAATGGAAATAGCAAAAAATCTATTAATGAAATGTTTTTTAGAAGTAAAAAATAAAAAAATATTAAGGTTAAATTAATGAAAAATAATAATAATTTAATTAATGATAGTAGACCACATGATAGTGCATTTAAGCATGTTAGTGGCCTAGCAGAATATACAGATGATATAAAAGAACCAGAAGGAACTCTTTTTGGAGCAATTGGTTGGAGTAAGAAAGCGAATGCAATAATTAAAAAAATTGATCTTAACGAAGTAAAAAAAAGCGTAGGTGTTATTTCAGTTGTAACATTTTCTGACATTCCTGGAAGAAATGACGTTGGACCAGTTTTTAATGGAGATCCAATATTCCCTGAAAAAAAAGTAGAGTATTATGGTCAGCCTTTGTTTGCTGTAGCAGCAACCTCGGTTGAATTAGCAAGAAAAGCAGTTATGAAAGCGAGAATATCTTATCAAGAGTTAGAATCAATTATTACAATAAAAGAAGCATTAAAAAAAAATAATCTACTTTTTAAAGTTAGAAAAATAAAAAAAGGAAATCCAACAAGTAAAATAAACAAATCTAAAAATATTTTAAAAGGAAACTTTACAACTGGAAGCCAAGAACACTTCTATCTTGAAGGCCAGGTTGCATTTGCATTACCTAAAGAAGACAATGATTTAATTGTTTATAGCTCGACACAACATCCTTCAGAAACTCAGCAAATTATTGCAAAAATGCTTAATCAGAAAAGTAATTCTATAACTGTTTTAGTTAGAAGAATTGGAGGAGGATTTGGAGGAAAAGAAACAAATTTTATGACATCTAGTATTTGTGCTCTTCTAGCATACAAAACAAGAAGTCCAGTAAAACTTAGATTAGACAGAGATGATGATATAATTATAACTGGTAAGAGACATGAATTTTATTCAGATTATGAAGTTGGTTTTGATAATGAAGGTTTAATTACTGGCTTAAAAATAAAGATGGCTTCAAAATGTGGAATGTCACCAGACTTATCTTATGCAATAAATGAAAGAGCTTTATTACATATAGATAATGCATATTTTCTCTCAGATATAGAGGTAGAGAATTATCTTTGTAAAACAAATACATCAACATCAACTGCATTTAGAGGATTTGGTGGAAATCAAGGAATGATGGCAATAGAAAATATTATTGATAATATTGCAAGGCATTTAAAAAGAGATGCATTAGAAGTCAGAAAGAAAAATTTTTATCAAAAGAATAAAAAAAATATTACTCACTATGGAATGAGACTAGAAGATAATGTTATTAATGAAGTATTTGATAATCTGGTTAAAAAATCTGACTATAAAAAAAGAGTTTTAGAAATAAAAAAATTTAACTCTAAAAATAATTATCAAAAAAAAGGAATTGCAATTACTCCTGTTAAATTTGGAATATCTTTTACAACTATACATCTTAATCAGGCTGGAGCTTTAGTTCATGTCTATACCGATGGAAGCATACATCTAAATCATGGAGGTATTGAAATGGGGCAAGGAACACACACAAAAATTGCACAATTGGTAGCTAGTTCTTTTGGTTTGCCTTATGAAAAGGTGAAAATTTCTTCAACTAATACTTCAAAAGTACCCAATACTTCAGCAAGTGCCGCATCATCAACAACTGATTTAAATGGAGCGGCAGCACTTAATGCAGTATCAAAAATTAAACTTAATTTAGAAAAATTTATAACGACTAAATATAAAATTTTTCATAGTAAAGAACCAATTTATAATAATGGATATATAATATTTGGAAATAGGTCTTTTAAATTTGAAAAAATTATTCAAGAAGCATATTTAAATAGAGTTTCGCTTTCATCATCTGGTTTTTATTCTACACCTAAAATAAAATTTAATAAAAAAAATTTTCAAGGAAGACCTTTTTATTATTTTTGTTATGGGGCTGCTGTTACGGAAGTTACAATCGATACATTAACCGGTGAAAATATAATTAATAGAGTTGATATTTTGCATGACGCAGGAAATGCAATCAATCCAGCTATTGAATTAGGTCAAATCGAAGGAGGATTTGTACAAGGACAAGGATGGTTAACAATAGAGGAGGTTAATTGGAATTCTAAAGGTCAAATCACAACTTTTTCACCCTCTACCTATAAAATTCCAGCTATTAGTGATATTCCAAAAAAATTTAATGTTGAAATTTATAAAGATGGAATAAATAAAGAAAATGTGGTTAATAAATCTAAAACAACTGGAGAACCCCCTCTTATGTTGGCAATGAGTGTATTCTTTGCAATTAAAGATGCTATTGCTTCAGTTGGTCATTATAAAATTACACCAATTCTTGATGCACCAGCTACCTCTGAAAAAATACTTATGAGTATTAAAAATTTAAAAGCAAGATTATGAAAAATGAATTTATGAAAAAGGCTATAGATCTTTCAGTTGAAAGTGTAAATAATGGAGGGGGACCATTTGGATGTATTATTGTAAAAGATAATAAAATTATATCAGAAGGTTCTAATAAAGTTACATCAAATAATGATCCTACAGCGCATGGTGAAATTGTTGCTATACGTGCAGCATGTGAAAAATTAAATAATTTTAGTCTTAATGGTTGTGAATTATACTCAAATTGTGAACCATGTCCTATGTGTTTATCTGCAATTTATTGGGCCAGAATTGATAAAATATATTATGCAAACACAAGAGAAGATGCTCAAAAAATAGATTTTGATGATTCATTTATTTATTCAGAGTTTCAAAAAGATATTAATCAAAGAAAAATACCTATGTTTCAAATGATGAGAAACGAAGCTTTAAAAGCATTTGAATTGTGGGATAAAAAAAAAGATAAAATAAAATACTAAATGGATTTTTTACCTTACACATTAAAATGGTTAGAGCTGGTATTAAGATGGGCACATGTTCTGTTTGCAATTTTATGGGTTGGGAATAGTTTTTTATTTAATTATTTAGATAATAAACTTAATAAAAAAATTACTAATAGTGACATTGATGCAGAAGGTTATTTAATGCACTCTGGATATTATTATAAATTAACAAGGTTAAAAACACGTCCTCCTTTAGAATACTTAAATAGACTGGTTATATTTAAATGGCAAAGTTACCTAACTTTTATTACTGGAATTTTATTGCTTGTAATTATTTACTATTATAATTCTGGTGTTTTAATGGTAGACAAAAGAGTCCTACAAATATCTCCATTCAATGCAATTTTAATTTCTTTAGCATCTCTTGCTTTTTCATGGTTTATCTACGATCTTTTGTGTAAGTCAAAATTAATAAATAATAAAATTGTTTTTTCTTTAATCATATTAATTTTATTGGTTGTCGTTTCATTTGTTTTAACAAAATTATTCGGTCCAAAATTTGCATTTTTAAGCGTTGGTTTGATTATTGGGACAAATATGTTCGGAAATGTTTTTACAGTAATTATTCCAAATCAAATAAATATAATTAATAGCAGTAAAAGAAATGAGAAATTTAATACCGATTTGTCTTTAGCTGCCAAACAAAGGTCAATTCATAATAATTATTCAACTTTTTTAGTATTATTTATTATGTTGTCTGGACACTATAGCTTTATAGTTTACCACAAATATAATTGGCTAATTTTATCTTTAATAGCCATCATCTCTGTTGCTGCAAGGCATTATTTTAATTTAAGAGGAAGAAACATTCACAGGTTGTATATTTTAATTAGTTCAATCATAGCTTTAGTTATTCTTGCAGTTTTACTTTTAATTTTTAAAAATTAATATTATAGAAATATATGTCAGAAAAATTAATTGTTAGTTGGGAAGAGTATCATCAGACAGTTGAAAAACTAGCTATACAAATTGAACAAAGTAATTATAAGCCAACAATATTGATTGGTATAATGCGCGGCGCTGCACCTATGATTGATGTTTTAAGTAGAATTTTTAAACTAAAGTGTGCTTATTTGGCTGTAGAGTCTTACAGTGGAAAAGGAATAGAAGATGAGCAAGGCAACATTATTTTTTCGAGAGAGATGAGCTCAATAGCTCCGAATATGGGCGGAAGGATTTTGCTTTGTGATGATTTGTCAGATACAGGCATTACTTTTAACAAAAGCATAGACTGGTTAAAAAAATATGAACCTATTAAAAACAAAATAGAAGATATAAAAACAGCAACATTATGGAAAAAACAAAAATCAACTTTCAATCCTGATTATTGTGCTGTTGAGTTACAAGATAATCCATGGATTGTGCAACCTTTTGAAATTTACGAAGAAATAAGAATAGAAGATATTATAAAAAAGCACCGTAAATAAAAAGGGCGATCCTAAGATCGCCCAATTTTTAAATTTATTTGTATATTTATGCTACTGCAAAACTAATTACACTCAGTATTGCTATAACCCAAATTGCAGGGCTAGTAGAGTCAAATTTTCCTGTACAAATTTTAATAGCTGCGTATGAAATAAATGCTAAAGCTATTCCATTAGAAATAGAATAGGTAAACGGCATTGCGATCATAGCAAGTACAGCGGGTCCTGCTTCTGCGGCATCATCCCAACTAATATCTGTTATATTTCTAACAAATAGTGTTGCTATATATATTAATGCAGCAGCATCTACTTCTTTTGGAAGAGATGTAGCAAGTGGACTAAAGAACAAACAACACAAGAATAGAATACCTATTACAAGTGAAGTCATTCCTGTTCGACCTCCAGCTTTAACTCCAGCAGCTGACTCAACGTATGTTGTTACTGTAGAGGTACCCATTATGGAACCAGCAACAGTAGATACACTGTCTGACAACATTGCTTTATCTATGTCTTTAATTTTACCATCGCTTCCAATTTTTCCAGATACATTAGCAACACTAGTTAGTGTTCCGGCAGTATCGAAAAAGTCTATAAAGAAAAGAGTAAAGACAACAGTAACCATTGATGCACTAAGTGCAGCACCTAAATCAAAAGTCATTAGGTGTGTCATTGGTGGTGGTGCAGAAACAACACCATTGAATTGTCCTAGTCCAGTAATCCAAGCTATTGCGCTAAAAACAATAATTCCAATAATAATGTTTCCTTTTATATTCATTTTTTCCATTACGATCATTGAAATGAATGCTGCAGCTCCTAATAAAGTTAAAGGATTAGACATGTCACCAAGTTGAACAAGAGTAACTGGGTTATCTGTAGTTAATCCCATAAGTTCAAATCCAATTATAGCTAAGAAAAGACCAATACCTGCCCCAATTCCAAGTTTTAAACTTTTAGGAATGGAGTTTATTAGCCAAGCTCTAATTGGTGTTAATGAAATTATTAAGAAAACTACTCCCGCTACTAGTACGGCCCCAAGTGCTTCAGCTGGTGTATAATTCATACCCAGACAAACACCATAAGCAATAAAAGCATTAATTCCCATGCCTGGTGCTAAGCCTATCGGCCAAGTTTTGGCATAAAACGCAGCTATGAAACAAGCTAATGCGGCTGCAAGAGCTGTCGCTGTGAAAACACCGCCAAAGTCAAACCCGCCATCAGCAAGAATAACTGGATTTAAAAACATTATGTAAGCCATTGTAAGAAACGTACTTACACCAGCAATTACCTCAGTTTTGAAATCCGTTTTGTGTTTTCTATAGTCAAAGTATTTATCTAACATTAGACCTCCGGTTAGATTTGCTTTTATTTGATTCGTTAACTAAATTCTTCCTTAATTTAACGAAAAAACTAGTTTATTCAGAAATTTTTGATTTTAATACAACTTCTAATTTAATTTTTTTTGTATAATGAATATTTGAATAAGGTATTTAGATGTTAGAATAGATAAAATTGGATGAAAAATTTATTCTTAATTAAACTAATATTAATCTTCATTATTATTTCTGGGTGCGAAACAGTAAAAAAAAAATCTGATGAAGTCGCTGATCGAGAGAATGAAAAATACGGTAAATTTTTAGGGAAACAGGTTTCAGATTTAAAAATAGAAATGGGCGAACCAACAGAAGATTTTTTTAACGAAACTGGGAACAAAATTTTTATTTACAAAACTAAAAAATATGGCATTAAGTGTGAAAGAAAGTTTGAGATAAATAATAAACAAACAATAATTAAATTTTCATCAAGTGGCTGTATTTAACCATAGGTTGTTAATAATTGATATAAATCAGCCTAATCATTAGCAAATTAACAATATAACAATGATCCAAATTGAAATAGTATGGATCTGTAAGGAGGGTTTATGGCTAGAAAAAGAACAACAAGTTCTGGTGCTACTAATAAAAAATTACCACTTAATCAATCTATACCTTTAGGTATTCAGCATGTATTCGCAATGTTTGCTGGGAATATTACAGTTCCATTGATTGTTGCTGGAGTTTTTGGAGTAACAACTGGAGAAAAGATTTTTTTAATTCAAATGGCCTTGTTTGCTGCAGGTGTAGCAACAATAATTCAAACGGTAGGATATAAAAACATTGGATCAAGGCTTCCAATAATACAAGGTACGAGTTTTGCTTTTATTCCGATAATGCTACCTTTCAAAGCTTTTGGTTTAGGAGCAATATTCACAGCTGCGTTTATAGGGGGAATTTTTCAAATATGGATTGGCAGAATGTTAAAACCAATTCGACATATGTTTCCACCATTAGTTACAGGAATAGTTGTATTAATGATTGGAATTAGTTTGCTTAAAGTTGGATTTAAATATGCTGGTGGTGGAGTGTGGTTAATGAATAACAAACCGGAAATTTTTGCCAATTGGCATCATTTAACTATAGCTGGAACTGTTTTAATAGTTGCGCTTTTAACAAACTTAAAAGGAAAAGGAATGGTATCTTCAGCTTCAATTCTAATTGGAATAGTTGCTGGGTTTATAGTTGCAGCTCTATTTGGAGAAGTCAGATGGGCAAAAATCGCTGCTGCTGACTGGTTTGCTTTCCCAATGCCTTTACAATATGGAATAGACTTTGTTTGGGGAGCTGTAATATTAATGTTATTTATGTCTATAGTAACAACAATTGAAACTATAGGAGACATTAGTGCTACAACAATGGGCGGAGCAAATAGAGAAGCTACTAACAAAGAACTTTCGGGTGGTATAATGGCTGATGGAGTTGGAACAGCTTTTGCATCAATTTTTAATGCTATGCCAAATACTTCTTATTCACAAAATGCGGGTTTAGTTGCATTCACTGGGGTAATTAGTAGACATGTTGGTACAGTTGCTGGTGTTATTTTAATTTTATTAGGTTTGTTTCCAAAACTTGGTGGAGTTATTGCTGCAATGCCAGATTCAGTAATTGGCGGTGCCGCTATTATCATGTTCGGATTAATTGCTGGAGCAGGAATAAAACTAATTTCCAAAGCAGAAATGAGCCAAAGAAATATTTTAATATTGTCTTTATCTCTTTCTTTTGGAATTGGATTATATGCATTTCCGGAGTTTGTCGCTCATGTACCAGATCTTGGAATTAAATTAGGATTATTATTAACAACCGGTTTAATACCTGCTGGACTATTGGCATTTATATTAAATGCCACATTGCCTAATAAAAAATAAATTATTTTAAAACTTGTGGGGAGAAATCCCCACAAGCAAGGTTTAGAACTTATTTAATTTCAATAAGTTTTTTCTTTTTGTACTCTGGCACAATTTTTTCACAAGCTATTGTCAAAAGACCATCTTTTAGCTCAGCACCACCTACTTTTACATCATCTGCAATTGTAAATGATCTAGCAAATTGTCTTTGTGAAATACCTTTATGAATAATTTCACCATCTTCATTTTTATCTTCTGATTTATTAACCTGTTTAGTTCTAACTGTTAATAAATTGTCTTCAAACTCAACTTCAACATCTTTCTTATTAAAACCAGCAAGAGCAACCTCAATAGAATAGTTGTCCTTTCCAGTTTTTCTTATGTTGTATGGTGGATAGTTTGATTGCATACCCAAACCACCATTGCCTAACATACTTTCAAATTGGTCAAACATATCGTCAAAACCAATTGAAAAAGGTCTTAATGAGTTGAATATTGATAAATCCTTACTTGTCATAATTTCCTCCTTTGTTAGCAAGGTTTTTTTGCAGATCCCAATAAGGCAATCTGTATTATTTACATGGGTATTTTTTTTATTTTTTCAAGATTTCTAAAAGCTAAATTTTTTTTATAATTTTTAGAGCAAATGCATAATCAATTGCTATTTCTTCTATTGCACCATCTCTTCCGGATTTTCCACCATGGCCTGCATTCATTTCAGTTTTTAATAAAAGAAGATTATTATCAGTTTTATACTCTCTAAGTTTTGCGGTAAATTTTGCTGGCTCGTCAAATAAAACTCTATTATCACTTAAGCTAGTAGTAATTAAAATATGTGGGTAATCCATTTTTTTAACATTATTATATGGAGCATACGAGTAAATATAATCAAAGTGTTCTTTGTTATTTTTAGCATTACCAAATTCGTCAAATTCACCTACAGTTAAAGGCAAAGAATGATCAAGGTTTGTAGTAAGTGAGTCAACAAATGGCACTGCCATAATTATTCCAAGAAATAATTCTGGGCATTTATTTACTACTACACCCATTAACAAACCACCAGCAGAACCACCCATACCAATTATTTTTCCTGTCGATGTATACTTGTGTTCAATTAAAAATTTAGCAACTGATATGTAATCTTCAAAAGTATTTTTTTTATTTAATAATTTTCCTTCTTTCCACCATTTCATTCCTCTTTCCATTCCACCCCGTATATGTGCTGTAACCCAAATAATATCTCTATTAATTAAACTTAATCTTGTCGATGAAAAGCTTGGCGACATAGAACTTCCATACGATCCATATCCGTAAAGTAATAGATTGGCTGATCCATCTATTTTAGTTTTTTTGTGTCTAGTTATTGTAATCGGTACCATTCTACCATCATGAGAAGCACATTCCATACGTTCTACAATATAATCATCTGGATTGTGCCCAGAAGGAATTTCTTGCTCTTTAACTAACTTTTTTTCTTTTGTATTTAAGTTATAAAGATAGACTCTTGATTGAGTTTTTGGAGAAGAATATCCTAAATATACGTAGTCAGTATTTCTCTCTCTTTGTTTCAAAGTTAGTCCTGGTTCAATCACTTTTTCATCCGTAAAATTAATTTCCTCTTCAATATTTGTTTTAATATTTTTTACAAAAAGTTTTGAAAGTGCATTCGAAAATTCAGATCTTAAAACCCAATTATTTAAAAAAGTTAATCCACCAATCAATACCTCATCTTTCGGGGGAATATATGTCTCCCATTTTTGATTTAACAAATCTTCACATTTATCAATTTTAAAATCTTCAGCATTTTCATTTGTGTGATTATAAAAATATCCACTCCAAGAGTTAACGGAATAAATAATTCCTCTTTTTCTTTCTTTAATTAATTTTGGTTTAGGATTTTCTTCATCTACAGAAAAGTAATATTGTTCTGATGTGTTATGATCTGAGGTTGTTATAAAAAAAAATTTTTCATCAGAACTTAAATTTATTCCTACAGTAAAGGCCTCGCTTTTTTCTTCAAAAATTAATTTATCTTCATTTATGGAAGTTCCAATTTTATGTCTGTATATTTTTCTTGGCCTATGAAATTTGTCTAATTTGGAATAAAAAAAATATTTGTCATCCAAACTAAAAGTAATTCCACCACTTGTTTCTTCAATTTTTTCTGTAACTAATTTATTTGAAACAATATCTCTAATATAAATTGTATAGTATTCTGAGCCTTTTAAATCTAAAGAATATCCTAAATATTTGTCATTCCAACTAACTTCTAAATCTCCAACCCCAAAATATTCTGTTTTTAATTTTTCTTTTTCTTTATCACCATTCCAAATTTCTTCAATTTTATTAGAACCTATTTTCTTTCTTAATTTAATTGAATAATTTCCTTCTATTGTTGTTT
>CACDEK010000008.1 GCA_902551735.1 uncultured Pelagibacteraceae bacterium
AAAACAATAAGGATTTGTTTGAGCAAGTTGCAAAGAAATTTAATTTGGACGTTAATATAAATCTAATAGAAGTGTATGATAACAGTCATATTCAAGGAACGAATAGTGTTGGCGCATTAATTGCATTTGGTGATGAAGGATTTATTAAAAAAAGATATAGAAAATTTAATATTAAAATACAAAAAAATAAAAATGATGACTATGGTATGATGAGAGAAGTTTTATACCGAAGATTTAAAAGAGCTATTCAAGAAAAAGATAATTTTCTTTCTTTTCCAGACTTAATTCTTATCGATGGTGGCAAAGGTCAATATTCGGTTGCAAGAGAAGTAATGAACGATCTAGGCCTTCACGATATTCCAATTATTGCAATAGCTAAAGGAAAATACAGAAATAGTGGAGATGAAACTTTCTTTCACAATGGCAAAGAATATAAATTCCAAAAAAATGACCCTACTCTATTTTTTCTTCAAAGAATAAGAGACGAATCTCATCGATTTGCAATAAGCGCACATAGGGCAAAAAGGAAAATTGGAATTACAAAATCATTATTAGATCAAATTCAAGGTATTGGATCTACAAGAAAAAGAGCATTATTAAACCATTTTGGATCAGCAAGAGCTGTGGAGTCAGCAAGCATGGATGAGATAAAATCAGTAGAAGGAGTAGAGGAAAAAGTAGCAAAAAAAATATATAATTTTTTTCACGAATGAAAATAAAAATACCAAATTACTTAACTATTGGCAGGATAATAATTGTGCCTATTTTTGTTGTGTCATTTTATCTTCCAGGATTTTATGGAGATATTATTCCTTTTATTTTATTTGTTGTGGCTTCATTTACTGATTTTTTAGATGGTTTGTTGGCTAGAATGTATAAAGAAGAATCTCAGCTTGGTGAACTTCTAGATCCTATCGCTGACAAAATTATTGTAGCTGCTGCTTTAATTTTATTAGTAATGGATGGAACTATAAAAAATTATGAAGTAATAGCTGCTGTAATAATTTTAACTCGTGAAATATTAATTTCAGGATTGAGAGAATTTTTAGCTAAGGGAAAAATAAAACTTCCAGTATCAGGTCTTGCAAAATTAAAAACATTCCTGCAAATGTTTTCAATATCGGTTTTATTAACTGGAGAAACTGGTAATAAAATAATTAATTTTCAAGATTATAACGCTCAGACTATTGGTATAATATTATTGTGGTTTTCTGCATTTTTAACTTTGTATACTGGTTATGACTACTTAAGAAAAGGTATCGATCACGCTATTTCTGAAGATGAAAAAAACTAAGCTGCTTTTTTTTTTCTAACTAATTTGTCATAGCTAGATGACAAGTCTAAAATAAGATTACATACTTCATATGAATGTTCTAAAATTTTCGATATAGGGGTTACTTCAGCAGCTGTACCTGTTAAAAAACAACCAACAAAATTTGGAAGTTCTTCAGGTGAAATTTTTCTTTCATTGACTTTAATATTTTTTGATTTTGCTATTTCAATTACTGTTCTTCTAGTTATTCCATCTAAAAAACTATCGGGTGTCGGTGTATGTAGCTCTCCTTTATTATCTTTAAAAAATATATTTGCTCCAGTAGCCTCAGCTATATTACCTTCATGGTCAAGCATTAATGAATCTGTATAACCTTGTTTTTCAGCTTCGTGTTTTGAAAGTGTACAAATCATATATAGACCTGAAGCTTTAGTATCCCAAGGTATAGTATTTGGGGCTGGTCTTCTCCAATTTGAAATGTTTAATCTTATACCTTTTTTTTTAAGATTGGAATCAAAGTATGTACCCCACTCCCATGTAGCTATAGCAATATGTATTTTTGTTTGTTGTGCAGATACTGCCATCATTTCACTTCCCCTCCAAACAAACGGTCTTATATAACCATTTTGAACTTTTTGAATTGAAACAATTTTTTTTGTAGCTAAGTTAATTTCTTCTTTTGAGTATGGCATTTTGATATCCATTCTTTTTGCAGAATAAAACAGTCTATCTGTGTGCTGTTCAAGCTTAAATATTTCTCCATCATAGACCCTTAAACCTTCAAATACACAACTGGCGTAATGAAGACCATGACTTAAAAAATGTAATTTTACATCCTGCCATGGTACTATTTGATTATTGTACCAAATTTTTCCTTCTTTTTTGTCGAGGTTTATCATTAGATTTTTTTTACAAAAAAATATCTTTGTATATATAATATGTCAATATAACTTACCAATATGCATGAACTTTTATATTTAAAAGACGAACAGATAAAGGAATTTATTGAAAAAATCTTCATTGTATATAGAGAATCTTTCTCTGACTCCAAAAACACTTTAAATAAATATTCTTTAGGAATAGCTCATCACAAAGTTATTCATCTCGTGGCAATGTATAATGGAATAACTATTTCACAATTATTAAAAAAATTAAAAATTACTAAACAGAGTTTAAACAGAGTTATAAAAGATTTAACAATTAACAAATTTATACTTTTAAAAAAGAGCATAAAAGACAATAGATTAAAACATATTTACCTAAGCGACTCAGGAAATAAATTGTTTAATGAAGTTTTTACTAGGCAAAAAAAAAGAATATATAATGCTTTGCTTAATTCGAGTTCAAAAGAAGTTTTATATTTTGATAATGTTATAAAAAGAATCATAAATGAAAAAATTTAAAGCACATATACTAATAGTTGACGATGATGAGAGAATAAGAGAATTAATAAAGCAATATTTAACCGATAATGGCTACCTTGCTTCAACAGCAAATAGCGCAGAAGACGCTACAGAAAAAGTAAGAATAATTAAATTTGATATTATTGTTTTAGATGTAATGATGCCTGGGCAAAGCGGTTTTGATTTTACTAAAGAAAATAAAAAAAAAATAAAAACCCCAATTATATTGCTTACGGCAAAAGGAGAAGCTACCGATAGAATTCAAGGATTAGAAATTGGCGCAGATGACTATTTAGCAAAACCATTTGAACCTAAAGAGTTAGTTTTGAGAATAAATAATATCTTAGAAAAAACCAAAAGTATAAATCAAAAAAGAGTAGTTAGTTTTAGTAACATAAATATTGATCTAAACAAATCAGTGATAATTAATAATAATAAAGAATATAAAATAAACAATACAGAAAAAATGATACTCGAAAAAATGATTAACTCTCCAGGTCAAACTTTCACAAGAGAAGAAATAGGAAAACTCATAAATTTAAGCAAGGAAAGATCAATTGATGTAATAATAACAAGATTAAGAAAAAAAATAGAATACGATCCAAAAAATCCAAAATTTTTACAAACAATACGAGGAGCGGGATATGTCTTATGGATTGAGTAATTTTATTAAAAAAATATTACCAAAAAGATTATTTTATAGAGCGTTGCTTATAGTGGCTGTTCCAATAATTGGTTTACAACTAATTATTTCCATAGTTTTTTTTGATAGCTTGTGGATTAAAACAAATAAAGGAATGACAAGAGCCTTGGTTGGTGAAATTAAAACTTTTATGAATGCTTATGAAAATGAAGAATATGATAAAGAATTTCTAATTATTCTTTTTAGAGAACACCTAGATTTTAATGTGAAATATGAACCAACCGAAATTTTACCTAAGGAAGATATGGAAAGATGGTTTAGTCCAATAGATAGAACTTTAAGAAGAGAATTAAAATCTCAACTCGCAAATTATTGGTTTGATACAACTTCATATAAAAATTTAATTGACTTAAGAGTAAAATATCAAGAAGGATATTTTCAATTTCTTATACCAAAAGAAAGAGTCACTAGTAGCTCTGCCAGGATATTTGCACTTTGGATTACTTTGCCAGCACTTTTATTAATCTCTATAGCTATAATTTTTTTAAAAAATCAAACTAGACCAATAATTAATTTGGCAAAGGCCTCAGAAAAATTTGGCAGAGGTGAAAATGTCGAAGATTTTAGACCTTCTGGAGCTTTGGAAATTAGACAAGCTGGATATGAATTTGAAAAAATGAGAAAAAGAATAATGCGTCATTTAAATCAAAGATCTGAAATGCTTTCAGGAATAAGCCACGATTTAAGGACTCCTTTAACAAGAATGAAATTGCAATTGGCTTTTATTAAGGACAAAGAAATTACAGAAAAATTATCTAACGATATTACAGAAATGGAAAAAATGTTAAATGAATATCTTCAATTTTCAAGTCTTCGTTCTAATGAAAAAACTGAGACCTTTGATATTTCTGAATTAATTAAAAATACAGTAGAAAAATATGAAAAAAAAGAAATTCTTACAGATCTAACTGAAAGAGTGTATTTAAATGGAAGAAAAAATTTAATTCAAAGATGCTTAAATAATTTAATTGATAATTCAATCAAGTACAGTAACAATATTTTAATTTCACTTAAAAAATCAGCGAATAGTGTAACAATTACAATAGATGATGATGGACCTGGTATAGAAGAACATGAAAGGAAAAATGTTTTTAAACCTTTTTATAAAATAAGTAAAAGCAGAAGTGACTCTAAATCAAGTGTTGGACTGGGATTGTCAATTGCATCAGATATAATTAGATCGCATGGTGGAAATATTGAATTAGAAAATTCTCCTAAAAATGGCCTAAGAGCTAAGATTTTTTTACCTTTTTAATTTTTTTTTTTTCAAGCTGCTCAATCTTTTTTTCAATCTTTTCTATCCTTTTAATTAATATTTCAGTTTCTTCCTTGCCGGTTAAATTCATTTTAAAAATAAACTCATCCCTTTTTGATTTTAAAATATTAAGCATTTCTGCACTTAAATCTTTATAGGAAACCATGCCCTGTTCAAAAAGCTTTGCCAGTTTATCAATTATAAATTTCGATTTTGACATATATTCAAATTTTAAAATAATATACTCTATTGTAATTATTTATTTAACATGTTTATTAATAATTTTAATCCTGTAGCAATTCAAATATTTTCTTTAGAAATAAGATGGTATTCTCTTGCATATATTTTTGGTATAATATTTTCTTGGATATATTGTAAAAAAGTTCTTATAAAAGATAAAAATATCTCAAAATTATTTGATGATTTAATTTCTTATTTAATAGTAGGAATAATTTTAGGTGGACGATTAGGATATGTATTTTTTTACAATCCAAACTATTATTTTAATAATCTAATTGAAGTTCTAATGATCTGGCAAGGTGGAATGTCTTTTCATGGTGGGTTAATTGGAGTTTATGTTGCAACTATATTTTTTGCAAAAAAACATAATATTGATAAATATATTTTTTTAGATTTAATATCTGCTTCAGCTCCTATTGGAATTTTTTTGGGAAGAGTTTCGAATTTCATTAATTCTGAGCTATATGGAAAAGAAACAGATATATTTTTGTCTGTCATATTTGTAAAAGTGGATAATATATCCAGACATCCTTCTCAATTATATGAAGCTTTTTTTGAAGGGTTGGTTTTATTTTTTATTATGTTGTTATATGTAAAAAAAAATTACCTTTCAAAACCTGGGCTAGTATCTTCTTTGTTTTTAATATTTTATTCATTTTTTAGATTCTTTATGGAATTTTATAGAGTCCCAGATGAACAATTAGGTTATGTTTTATTTAATTTAACAATGGGACAAATTATAAGTTTTATTTTTATATGTTTAGGTTTTTATTTATTTTTAAAATTAAAAAATGAAAAAAATTAAAAAAAAATATATTTCCTTAGATAAATTTATTAACAAAGCTCTTTACAATAAAAAAAATGGGTATTACATGACCAAAAACCCCTTGGGTGAAAAAGGTGATTTTATTACAGCTCCTAAGATTTCAATTTTATTTTCTGAAATAATTGCTATTTGGTGTATTGCGTTCTGGGAAAGTCTAGGCTGTCCAAAAAAAATTAACATTATTGAAATGGGTGCTGGGGATGGTGAAATGATGTATCAAATGATTAAAGTTTTTCAAAGATTTAAAAGATTTACAAAAACAAGTAAATTTTTAATTTTTGAAAAAAGTGATTTTTTAAAAAAAATTCAGAAGAAGAAAATGAGCTCTTTTGAAGTTTCGTGGATTAACTCTTTAGATAATGTAAAAAATGGACCAAATATTTTTTTAGCAAATGAATTTTTTGATTCGTTGCCAATAAAACAATTTATAAAAAAAAAAAATATATGGTTTGAAAAAAAAATAAAATTATCTATTAATAAAAATTATGAACTAGTTGATAAAATTACAAACTTAAATATTTTAGAAAAAAAAATTGGAATCAATTTAAGAAAAAATCAAAATTTCATAGAATTTTCTCCATTTGCTTATAAATATTTAAAAATAATATCAAAAAAAATTAATAGGTTTGACGGTGGATTATTAATTATTGACTATGGTTACATAGAAAAAACAATGAAAAATAGTTTACAATCTGTTTACAAACATAAATTTAGTAATTTTTTAAAAAACATTGGAAAATCTGACATCACATATAATATTAGTTTTCATTTAATCAAAAGGATCCTAAAAAAACTAAATCTAAAGATTGCAGGAATTATTAATCAAAAAAATTTTTTAATAAAACTGGGTATTATGCAACGTGCAGAAATATTAGCAAAAAATTTGAAATTTTCTGAAAAAGCTAATATTTATTTCAGAATAAACCGACTAATTGATAACAAATTTATGGGAAATTTATTTAAAGTAATGTTTGTTACAAAAAAAAATAATAAATTTAAAATAGGATTCTAAGATTGATTATTTCAAAAAGATTGCTGAAATTTAAAGAAATAAATCACTTTTTTTTCAATAGAAAAGGAGGAGTATCATCAGGTATATATAAAAGTTTAAACTGTGGAATTGGATCCAATGATAAAAAAAAAAATGTTTTAAAAAATTTACAAATAGTGTCTAAAAAAATTGGTTGCTCTGAAAAAAAACTGGTAATTTTAAACCAAACACATAGTAATAAATTTCATTTTATTAGAAAAAACCATCAATTTAATAAAAAAAGAATTAAAGCTGATGCCTTAATTACTGATCTTAAAAATGTTGCAATTAGTATTTTGACTGCTGACTGCGCTCCTATCTTATTTTATGATATAAAAAAAAGAATAATTGGGGCTGTTCATGCAGGATGGAAAGGGGCTTATAAAAAAATCCTTTTTCGTATTGTTCAACATCTATTAAAAAAAGGTTCTAAATTAAATAATTTGTATTTCACAATTGGCCCATCTATTGCTCAAAAAAACTATGAGGTTGGAGTTGAGTTTAAAAAAAAATTCCTTAGACAAGACCTAAAAAATAAAAAATATTTTAAAAATATCAAAAATAAATTTTTTTTTAGCCTAAACGACTATATTAAAGGTCAATTAAAAGATATGGGAATAAAAAATATTGAAATAATTAAGAAAGATACATATAATCATAAAAATAACTTTTTTAGTTCAAGAAGATCCAAAAAAAATAATCATGATTATGGTAGAAATATTTCTGTAATTATGATTAAATAGAACTTTCACAAAATGAAGCTTCTTACAGGAAATAGTAATAAAAGCCTCAGTCAAAAAATATCAAAACATTTAAAAACAAAATTAGTCCATTCAAGTATTAGAAAATTTTCTGATGGTGAAATTTATATAGAAATTAACGAAAATATCAGAGGTAATAGTATATTCTTAATTCAATCTAGTTCAGCTCCAGCTAACGATAATTTAATGGAGCTTTTATTATGCATTGATGCTCTTAAAAGATCTTCTGCAAAAAATATTACCGCCGTAATCCCCTATTTTGGATATGCGAGACAAGACCGTAAAGTTGCTCCAAGAACATCTATATCTGCAAAACTAGTTTCTAATCTAATAACTAAAGCTGGAGCGGACAGAATAGTAACTGTTGATTTGCATGCAGGACAAATACAAGGTTTTTTTGATATTCCTGTTGATAACCTTTTTGCAACTCCAATTTTTGCAAGACATGTAAAAAAACATTTAAATAAAAAAAAACTAATATGTGTAGCTCCAGATGTTGGAGGAGTTGAAAGAACAAGAGCTCTTGCAAGAAAATTAGATATTGGCATAGCTATAATAGATAAAAGAAGACCAGCTCCAGGAAAATCACAAGTGATGAACGTTATAGGTAACGTAAATGGAAAAACTTGCGTGATCATAGATGACATAATTGACTCTGGAGGAACAATAGTAAATGCAGCACAAGCATTAATAAATAGAGGAGCAAAAGAAGTTCATGTTTATATAACTCATGGAGTTTTAAGTGGTGAGGCAGTTGAAAAAATTAAAAAATCTAAAATAAAAAAATTAGTTATTACTGATACAATTGATAACTCTAACAAGATAAAAAAAGCCAAGAATATCGAGGTATTAACGATATCTAATTTATTAGCAGAGGCAATTAAAAGAATCTCTAACTCAACCTCAGTTTCAGATTTGTTTAAATAATTTACTTGAGTTATTAAGAACATGTGCTACAAAGCTTTGTTTTTATGAACACAATTGAAGCTACCACAAGAAATACAAACACCAAAGGTGAAATAAATACACTAAGAATAAAAGGTCAAATCCCAGCAATTGTTTATGGAGGATCAGAAGAAAATAAAAAAATTTCATTGGACAAAAAAAATTTAAAAAAACTTTTAGAAAAAGAAAATTTCTTATCAAATATAATTTCATTAACAGTTGACGGAAAATTAGAAAATGTTTTACCAAAAGAAGTTGTTTGGGATACTATTTCTGATGAACCCATACATATTGATTTCTTAAGAATTGTTGCAGGTTCAAAGGTAATTTTAGAAATACCAGTAAAATTTATTAATAGTGATAAATCACCAGGTTTAAAAAGGGGCGGGGTACTAAACATAGTTAGAAGAAAAATTGAATTAAAATGTCCTGCTGAAA
The DNA here is from genome assembly GCA_902551735.1 of uncultured Pelagibacteraceae bacterium. Taxonomy (GTDB): domain Bacteria; phylum Pseudomonadota; class Alphaproteobacteria; order Pelagibacterales; family Pelagibacteraceae; genus Pelagibacter. The sequence goes on from CACDEK010000008.1 coordinate 8,875, forward strand.
ATATACCAACTGAACTGATAGTTGATTTGGACAATCTAGATATAGGATCAAGTATAAAAATTTCTTCAATAAAGTTACCTGAAAATGTTCTTCCAACAATTCAAGGAAGAGATTTTGTAGTAGCAACAGTAGCTGCACCAACTATAATTAAAGAACCAGAAAAACCTATAGAAGAAGGAACAGCAGAAGGCGCTGAAGGCGCTGAAGGTACAGAAGGAGAAGCTAAAGCAGCTGAGGCTGATAAAGAAGGTGATAAAAAAGAGGCTTCAAAAGAAGGTGATAAAAAAGAGACAGCAAAAGAAGGTGATAAAAAAGAAACTGAAAAGACTCCGGCTAAAAAAAAATAATTCAAAGTGCATAAATTTCTTAATTTAAATATATAAAATGATTTTGTTTGTAGGTTTAGGAAATCCAACTCCTGATAGTGAAAACAATAGACATAATATTGGTTTTAAAGTTATTGATGCAATTAATCAAAAATTTGGTCTCTCTAAACAAAAACCTAAATTTAAAGGTTTATTAACTACAGGAAATATTGGTAATAAAAAAGTTTATGCAATCAAGCCTTTAACGTTCATGAATAATTCTGGCATTTGTATAAGAGAACTTATTGAATATTTTAAAATTGATCCAGAAAATATAATTGTTTTTCATGATGACTTAGATGTGGATTTTGGAAAAGTTAAAGCTAAGTTTGGAGGGTCTAGTGCAGGTCACAATGGAATAGAGTCTATAGATAAATTTATTGGAAAAGAATATTCTAGAGTTAGAATAGGAATAGGAAAACCAAATGGCAAAGGTGAAGTGAATGAACATGTATTAAAAGATTTTGATGATGAAGAAAAACAAGAATTAGAAAATATAAAAAAAAATATTACAAATTCTCTTCAAATATTATTAGATAAAAAATTAGATTTATTTTCAAGTGCAGTAAATAATAAATAATATGAGTTTACGCTGTGGCATAGTTGGTTTGCCAAATGTTGGAAAATCTACTTTATTTAATGCACTAACAAATTCAAGCAAGGCCCAAGCTGAAAATTTTCCATTTTGTACTATAGACCCAAATGAAGGGATTGTTCCTGTTCCAGATAAAAGATTGGACGAATTAGTAAAAATATCTTCATCAAAAAAAAAAATCAACACTACAATATCTTTTGTTGATATTGCCGGTCTAGTAAAAGGGGCTTCGAAAGGAGAAGGTCTGGGAAACAAATTTTTATCCCATATAAGAGAAGTAGATGCAATAATTCATATGATTAGATGTTTTGACTCTGAAAAAATTCAAAATGTTAATCCAAATGTAGACCCCGTAAGAGATCTTGAAATTATTGAAACTGAAATGTTATTAGCAGATCTCGAGTCAATACAAAAAAGATTAGATAAAAAAAATAAAAAAAGTGTAGAAAATTCTCAATTAGAAATTCTTGAAGAAGCCTTATCATTAATTAATAATAATAAAAATTTAGATAGTCTTATTGATAAGCATGATAAAAAAAAATTAAATCAAACCGGCCTTCTTTCAATAAAACCGAAAATTTTTGTCTGTAACGTTGATGAAAAAAGTCTTAAAAATGGCAATAATTACACAAAGGTTTTTATTGAAAAATTTGGAGAAAATAAAACAATAATTGTCTCTGCTGACATAGAAAACCAAATAAATCATTTTAGTATAGAAGAAAAAGCTAATTACATGAAAATGGTTAATATTAAAGAAACTGGTTTGGATATACTAATTAAAAAAGGATATGAAATTTTGCAACTTAATACTTTTTTTACATCTGGACCCGAAGAAACTAGAGCCTGGACAGTTCCAAAAAATTATACAGCTCCTAAAGCTGCGGGAATTATTCACACAGATTTTGAAAGAGGTTTTATAAGATCAGAAACTGTAAGTTATAAGGATTTTGTAGAAAATAATGGTTGGACAAATTCTAAAGCTAGAGGAAAAATGAGATTGGAAGGCAAAGATTATATCGTAAAAGATGGAGATATATTAAACTTTAGGTTCAATGCGTGACCAAAGTCTTTTCATGCTTAAATAAACTAGAATACTTAAAATAACTAAATATACTATTGCTTTAAAACCAATTTTATGTCTGGCCTCTAAGTGGGGTTCTGCTGACCAAGCAAGAAAAGTTACAACATCTTTAGCCATCTGTTCTTCTGTAGCATTTGTTCCATCATTATACTCTACCATGCCATCTGATAATGGTTTGGGCATTTTAATATTATTTCCGTACATGTATTTATTATAATAAACACCATCATCTAAACTTATTCCACTCGGTGGATCCTCATATCCAAGCAAAACAGAATAAACATAATCTGCACCACCTTTTCTAGCTTTTACTAAAACTGACATATCTGGAGGATAGGCTCCCCCATTTGAAGCTATTGCTTCTTTATCATTTTGATAAGGATTAACAAATTTATCTGATAGTTTTGCCGGCCTAGTAAACATTTCTCCATCATCATTTGGTCCATCAGTAACTTCAAAATTTGCAGCTATAGCTTTTGCTTCTTCCTCAGAAAACTCTGGGCCACCCTCCTCTGCTAAATTTCTGTAACTTAAATATTTCATTGAATGGCATGATGCGCAGACCTCGGTATATACTTGATAGCCTCTTTGAAGAGCTGCTCTATCAAATTTACCAAAATATCCTTTAAAGCTCCAATCTGTGCTTAATAAATTTTTTGTTTCTTCTGTGATAGCTTTTTGATTAAAAAAAATTACTAAAAAAAAAATAGTTGTTATTAATTTAAAAATATTTTTCATATAATTAATTATAAAGTTCTCTTTTTTTAACCATTTCAGGATTAGGAGATCCTCCGAGCACAGGTTCAGTAATACTTAATGGAACTGGCAATGTTTTTTCTATCCTGCCAAGAACAGGCAGAATAATTAAAAAATGGACAAAATAATATGCTGTAGCTACTCTAGCTATTAATAAATAAGTTCCTTCTGCTGGCATTGCACCCATATATCCCAATATTAGAACATCAATTATTAGTATCCAGTAAAACTGTTTATAAATTGGTCTAAAAATTGCTGATCTAACTTTAGAAGTATCTAACCATGGCAAAATTACTAAAATAAAAATTGAAGCAAACATCGCAATGACACCTAAAAGTTTATCAGGAACTGATCTTAAAATTGCATAAAAAGGCAATAAGTACCATTCTGGAACAATATGAGCAGGAGTAACCAACGGGTTTGCTTCAATATAATTATCCGAATGTCCTAAAATATTTGGAGAATAAAACACAAAAAAAGCAAACACTATTAAAAATAATAATAACGCAAACAAATCTTTAACGACTATATATGGATGAAAGGGAACTGTATCTTTTGAAGGTTTTTTTAAATCTATTCCAACTGGATTATTGTTACCAGGCACGTGTAATGCCCAAATATGTAATATAACCAAACCTAAAATTAAAAATGGTAAAAGATAATGCAAACTAAAAAATCTAGTTAAAGTTGGATTGTCTACAGCATACCCGCCCCATAGCCAATTTGTAATACTTTCGCCCGCAAGAGGTATTGCGCTAAATAAGTTTGTTATTACTGTAGCTCCCCAAAAACTCATCTGACCCCAAGGTAAAACATAACCCATAAATGCGGTCATCATCATTAATAAATAAATTATCATTCCAATAATCCATATAACTTCTCTTGGTGATTTATATGATCCATAATACAGAGCTCTAAAAATATGAATATAAACTGCTAAAAAAAACATTGAAGCTCCATTAGAATGAACATATCTAATTAACCAACCATAGTTTACGTCTCTCATGATGTGCTCAACACTATCAAATGCTAAATCAGCATGAGCAACATAATGCATGGCCAATATTATTCCAGTAACTATTTGAGCAATTAAACAAAAAGTTAATATCCCTCCGAATGTCCACCAGTAGTTTAAATTTTTGGGTGTGGGATACTCTCTTAAATGAGCACTTAGAGATAATAAAGGTAATCTATCATTAAACCACTTTCCTATTTTTGATGATGGAACATAGTTATGATCACTCATTAAATACCTTAACCTATTTTAATTGTATTGCTATTAACAAACTCGTATTTAGGTATTTCTAAATTTGTTGGGGCTGGGCCTTTTCTAATTCTACCTGAAGTATCGTAATGTGAGCCATGACAAGGACAAAACCAACCATTGTATTCACCTTTATCTCCTAAAGGCACACATCCAAGATGAGTACAAATTCCAAGCATTACTAACCACTCAGGATTTTTTGCTCTATCTTCATCTTTTTCAGGATGTTTAAGTTCATCTAATTTAACTGATCTAGCCTCAGCTATTTCTTCTTGAGTTCTTCTTTTAATAAAAACTGGTTTTCCTCTCCAAAGCACAGTTATTGATTTTCCTGGTTCCAGTGAACTTACGTCAACCTCAGTACTAGCAAGCGCTTTTACTGACTTATCAGGATTCATTTGATCTAATAGTGGCCATACAGCAGCACCAACACCGACTGCGCCTAACGCATAAGAGGCCGTAAATAAAAAGTCTCTTCTTTTTGGTTTTTTTTGATCTGACATTTTTTAAAAATATGTTTATTCTAATGTGTAATATATGATTTCATATTGGAAAAAAAGGTATTTGCGACAACAATGACACAAAAAAATATGATTTTAAGGCCTAAAATTGCCCTTTACGAACCTGACATACCGCAAAATACCGCAGCAATAGTTAGAACTTGTTCATGTTTTAATACTATACTGGAAATTATTGAACCTTGCGGTTTTATGTTAAATGATAAGCGTTTTAAAAGAGTTGTTATGGATTACTTCGATGAAAAAATGATAAAGTTTTATAAAAGTTATGATGATTTTTTTAAAATTAAAAAAAAAAGAAAAGAAAGAATAATACTTATGACTACAAAAGGATCGATTTCTTACTCCAATTTTCAATTTAAGGTCACAGACACAATTTTATTTGGCAGAGAAAGTGCTGGGGTTCCAGAAAAAATTCATAAACTAGTTAATAGCAGGGTAAAAATACCTTTGTCATTAAAAAAAAGATCTTTGAATTTAGCTTCTTCAGTTGCAATAGCTTTAACAGAAAGTCTAAGACAAAATAAATTATTATAAATAATGGAAATTAAAGTAAAAAAAAAAATAACAAAAGAATGGTTTATTGAATTAAAAAAATTGATATGTAAAAATATAGAAGATTTAGAAAAAGAATATGGCTCTAAAATAAAGTTTAAAAGAAATAAATGGAAATATGGTGAATTTAACAAGATAGAAGGTGAAGTTATTGAAAAAGGAGGAGTCGCTTTTTCAAATGTAATAGGAAAATTTCCTAAAGAATTTGCAAAAAAAATTCCTGGGGCAAAAAAAAAAAATTATTTTTGGTCTTCTGGAGTATCTGTTGTATTGCACCCAAAAAATCCGAAAGTTCCTGCAATGCATTTTAATACTAGATTTATTTGTACTCAAAAAGCATGGTTTGGAGGTGGGATGGATGTAACACCTAATATAAAAGATAATATTGAAAAAAAAAAAATTCACAAAGAATTAAAAAAAATGTGTGACAAACATAATACAAAATTTTATCCAAAATATAAAAAATGGTGCGATCAATATTTTTATTTACCTCACAGAAATGAAACTAGAGGAATAGGGGGTATTTTTTTTGACTATAAAATGGATAATTGGGATAAAGATTTTTTATTTGTAAAAGATGTAGGTATAACATTTGCTAATTTAATAAAAAAAATTGTTCGAAAAAAAATGTTTTTTAAATGGACAAAAAAAGATAAAGAAATTCAATTATTAAAAAGAGGAAGATATGTCGAATTTAACTTATTATATGATAGAGGAACAAAGTTTGGGCTAAATAGTGGAGGAAATTCTGATGCAATATTAATGTCAATGCCTCCAAATGCAAAATGGAAATGAAATGGAAAAAGAGCCAATAACAATTAATGGTTTAAATAATTTAAAAGAAGAATTAATCTATTTAAAAGAAAAAAAAAGACCTGAAATAGTTGCGGCAATAGCTGAAGCAAGATCACACGGTGATTTAAAAGAAAATGCAGAATATCATGCTGCGAAAGAACAACAATCACATAACGAAGGAAGAATTCAACAAATAAACGATATTATTGCAAGAGCCAATGTAATTGATGTAACAAAATATTCTAATGATGGAAAAATAATTTTTGGCTCTACGGTAGATTTAGAAAATATAGATACTAATGAAAAACTTCAGTATAAAATTGTAGGAAAAGATGAAGCAGATTTAAAAAAAAAACTTATTTATTATAAATCTCCAATAGGAAAAGGATTAATTGGAAAAAATAAAAAAGATCTTGTAGAAATATCTACCCCTGCAGGAGTTAAAAATTTTGAAATTAAAGATGTAAAATATATTTAATTTTTAAGCAATTGCTCAACTTCTTTTTCTGATACTTTAAAATTATTATCAATCCATTTTTCTTCAATTTTTTTTAATTTTTCACCTAATAGCTTTCCCTCTGAATAGTTATATTTTTCTATAATATTTTTTCCTTTAATAGGAAAAATTGGAACTTCTTTATTTTTAAAAAAATCAATTAGATAAATAATCTTTTTATTTATATTTTTTGATCTAAAAAGTTCAAAATAAAGGAGATCATTAATACATTCTTTTCCATTGAAATAAAAAATTTTATATAATTTTTTTTCAGAAAAAAAATTATTTTTATTGTTTTCATCATAAAATTTTTTTAAAAATAAAATCCTTTTTTTGTCAGCATTAGAAAGATTAAATTTATAAATAAAATAATCAACATTATCTGTTTCATCTATAATCATTAAAGAAATTAAAAATATAAAATCTACTTCAAGTATTTTTTGTTGGGCAAATTTATTTAATTTCTTAAATCTATGAAAATGTTTAAATTGAGGGAAAATCAATTTAATAATTTCTTCGGAAAAAGAATCTTTAAATAACTTTAAAAATTCTTTTGATTTAATTATTTTTTTAAATTCATCTAGTAATCTTTCAGAAGATACATTTGAAATACCATTAATATTTTTTTTAATGGTTTTTTTTATTTTTTCATTATGTTCTAAACTACTGTAATTAAGAAAAAACCTTATATATCTTAATATTCTTAAGTAATCTTCTTTAATTCTTTTTTCAGCATCACCGATAAAACTAATGCTACCTAACTTAAGATCTCTTTTTCCATTAAAAGGGTCATATAGATTTCCATATGAATCTGCATATATTGCATTTATTGTAAAATCTCTTCTAGACGCATCTTCTAACCAATTATCAGAAAATTTTACTTTTGCATGTCTGCCATCGGTACTTATGTCCTTTCTTAATGATGTGATTTCGAATTTGTTGTTTTCTATAAATGCAGTAACAGTACCGTGCTCAATGCCAGTCTCGTAAAATTTAATATTTTTTTTTTTTAGAGCGCTAATACATTCTGAGGGTTCTAAATTAACTGCAAAATCGATATCATCAACTTTTTCGTTATTTAATATTTTTCTTGTACAGCCTCCTACATATCTTATTGTGCTTGTTGCAGAATAATTGTCAATTGCAGAAAATAGCAAAGATATAGATCTATCTTTTTTCAATTTTTCAAAAGACGACTCATTATCATTTAAATTTTTTGATAAAGAAAAAATTTTTTTAACTAAGTTTTTCATAATTGGCTGGGGTGCTAGGATTCGAACCTAGGATGGCGGTACCAAAAACCGCTGCCTTACCGCTTGGCTACACCCCAAAATTAAATTCATATATCACAAAAAAAATAAATTATATAGTTTTTGATAAAATGTACCAATAACTTCTATATTTCTTTTTAAAAATCTTAGTTGCTTTTTCGGCTGAATTTTTAGATTTAAAATAAGCTGCTATTGCGGATCCTGATCCGGTCATTCGAACAAAAAATATATTGGGCAAATTTGATAGAAAATCATTCAAATTCTTGATTTTTGGATACTCTTTAAAAACCACATATTCTAGGTCATTTTTTGATTTAGCTAAATTATTTAATTTAAAAAATTGATTATTTTTTTTTAGATATAAAGGTTTGGAAAATCTCTTTATTTTAAAATAAATTTTTTTTGTAGAACATCCAAAATTTGGCATAACAATTAAGACATGTAAATTTAGTTTTTTATTTAATCTTACTATTTTCTTATTTTTAAAAAGTATTGAGTTTTTCTTTTCTAAACCTAAAATTACATCAGAACCTACTTTATAAGCAATTTTATCGGCTATTTTGTTTGAAATATTTATAATTTTATTTTGTCTTAAATATTTTAATATGGATGCAGCATTCATAGATCCGCCACCTAAGCCTGACTTTTGAGGAATATTTTTTTTTATTTTAATTTCAAATTTTTTATTTTTAAGAAGTTTTTTTTTTTCTAATAATTTTAAAAGAGTTATAATCGTATTATTTTTACCAATTCCATTTGAAAATTTTCCTGAAAAAGAAACTTTGTGTTTTTTTTGATTTATTTTTTTAATTTTTATCTCATCGAAAATATTCACAAATGTTATTAAACTTTCAATGCTATGATAATTATTTTGTAGTCGTTTTATTATATTGATTGACAAATTAATCTTTGCCCAAGATTTTAGTTTTTTAAAAACCATTTATTAAGAATTTTTAAGACCCTTTAAAATTTTATAGTTGATATCTTCTTTCATTTTTTCTTCAGTATCTTCAAAAGTTAAAACATTTTTCCAAAAATAATTAGCTTGTGTTTTTCTACCTAATTTCCAAAGTATGTCTCCATAATGATCATTTACTATGGGGTCTAATGGCATTATTTGAACTGCCTTTTGTAATAGTTTTTCTGCTTGTACATAATCTCCAATTAAATAGTAAGCCCAACCAATTGAGTCTATTATGTAAGGATCGTTCTGACTTTGTGAATATGCTTTTTTTAACATAATTATTGCTTTTTCAATATTATAATTTCTTTCTAACCATGAATAAGCCAAATAATTTAATACGTGTGGCTCATTAGGATTTATTTCTAAAGATTTGAGCAAATCTTTATCTGATTCTTTTTCATTTCCAAGTCTCTCATAACTTCCACCTCTTCTATACAGCACATCAGCATATACAAATGATTTAGAATCTATTTTTGATAAAACTCTAGTATAATATTTTATAGACAAATCATATTTTTTAAAACTTTTAATAATATTTGCCATTTCATAGATGGTTTTTAAAGATGGTTTTTCAATTTCATTAAATTTTTCTAAAATATATTTATACGATTTATCTTCGCCTTCTTCTTTATTTATAATTTGAGCGTTTTTTTTAATTCCATACCAATAATAAACATTATTTTTTTTATCTAAATTTTTTAAAATTTTTTTTGTTTTATCGAATTCTTTTTTTTGATAATAATTATCAGCTAATAATGCTAAATTAAACTCAAATTTTGGATTTAAATAATTTGATATATTAAAATAAAAATTAGATTTTTCTATTTGATTTTCTGTTGAATACAAATTTGATATTATAAAAAACAATTCTGCAATAATATGACTTGGATTTTTACAAGAAAATACTTTGAAGTTGTTTAGTTTGTCTTGGTCTATCCATATTTTTGATTGTGAAATTAATAATGTGCTATTTAAAATATTAAGATCTTTAAATAAATTTTTTGCTTTAAAATAGTTTTTTTTATCTATTAAATAATTTGCATAAAAAAATAAGTATCTAGAATTTTCACCATTATTATAGTTAACCAAACTTTCAAATAAATTTTCAGTTTCTGGGTGTCCTAAATAACAACTTTGTAACGTTCTATTAATTAGACTTAGTTTTCCAAATCCATCATCTAGTTCTGATTTAATCCTATTTTCATTAAACAAATAGATATATTGTTGTAAATATCTTGAAATAATAAACTTAAAAGTTTCTTCATTTTCACTTTCGTTAAAATTTTTTATATAATTAAAGCTTCTTTTATAATCCTTTTTTTTTAAACTATCTATTACAAGCAAAAGGTGAGCTTCAAAAAAATCCACTAATTTTTTATTTTTTATTAATTTAATTTCACTTATAGCTTTAGTAACTTTTCCACTTTGCACTAATGAAAATATATATTTTTTAATATATGATGGGTGTGATTCTTTTAATTTTTTTGAAGAATTGAAAAACTTAAGGGATTGAAGATATTGATTTTTTTCAAGTGAAATTAGTGCTGAAAAATAATTATGCATTTGATGGTGATCAAAACTTTTTGCAAATAACGGGGTTTGATAAAAAACTATTAAAAGTAAAAAGATTAATTTGTATATTTTTGAAAACATAATTTTATTCTATGATTAAAAAGCATATAAATCAAAATGACATTTTAAACAAAGAACTACTAAATATAATAGATTATAATTATATTTTCGATGAAAAACCAATTAACAGAATTAAAGCTAAACCTACATTAGAAAATATTCAAAACAAACTTAAAGCCCTTAAAACAAGAATAGAAGAAATTGTAAGTTGTGAATTAAAAAAAAATGCATCTAAAGTAGTTTTTTCTGATGGAAATATACAAAGCCAAATAATGATTATTGGTGAAGGTCCTGGGCAAAAAGAAGACGAAATAGGAAAACCTTTTGTTGGTGATGCTGGTAATTTATTAAATAAAATGCTTAAAGCAATCAATATAGAGAGAGACAAAATCTATATTACAAATGTAGTAAATTATCGTCCTCCTAATAATAGAAAACCAGAACCTAATGAAATAATTAGATATTCCCAATTTCTAAAAGAACATATATCTATTATAGACCCTAAAATTTTAATACTTATGGGAAGCACAGCAATGGAAGCTCTTCTGGGAAGTAATAAAAAAATCTCAAAAGAGAGAGGACAATGGAAGGAAGTAATTATAAAGCAAAAAAATTACAGAACTATTGTTACATTTCATCCAGCCTATCTTTTAAGAAAACCTGAACAAAAAAAATATTCTTGGGATGACCTTAAAATAATTCGTGAAGAATTAGATAAACAAGGTATAAAAATATGACAAAAGCCATAGCTGGTGTTGATGAGGTTGGAAGAGGAAGTTTAGTAGGCCCAGTTTATGCCGCTGCTGTTGTTTTAAAAAAGAAAATTATTAAAAAAAAATTAAAAGATTCAAAAAAATTATCAAAAGAAAATCGAGAAATATTATATCAGTATATAAAAAAAAATTCTTCTTGGGCTGTTGGTTCAGCGTCATTAAAAGAAATAGAAAAATTCAATATATTAAATGCTAGCTTGCTCGCAATGAAAAGAGCTATAAAAAAGTTAAAAAAAAAACCTGGACTAGTTCTTATTGATGGTAATAAAGTTCCAAAAATGAAAAATTATAATTTAAAAAATATAATTAAAGGCGATCAAAAAATACCCGAAATATCCGCTGCATCAATAATTGCTAAAGTTTCAAGAGACCGCTTAATTACAAAAATGTCAAAAAAATATATTAAATATTATTGGAATAAAAATGCTGGCTATGGAACTAAAGACCATTTATCTGCAATTAAAAAATTTGGTATAACTAAATATCATCGAAAAACATTTATGCCAGTGCACAACATGTTGAGTCTAAAAAAAATCTAAGCACAAGTAGATTCAAATAAATTCAATCATAGGTTGACGAAGACTCTAAGCTCGAGTCTAATTGTTTTTTAAAAATGATTGATTCAAGTTTAAAAAATAAAATTATTAATGGGGATTGCATTAAGGAATTAAAAAAAATTCCTGATGAAAGTTTTGATTTAATTTTTGCCGACCCTCCCTATAACCTTCAGTTAAAAAATAAATTAATCAGACCTGATAGATCTAAAGTTAACGCAGTTAATGACGAATGGGATAAATTTGAAAGTTTTAAATCCTATGATCAATTTACAATAAATTGGCTAAAAGAATGTAAAAGAATTTTAAAAAAAAATGGAAGCATCTGGATTATTGGAAGTTATCATAATATTTTTAGAGTTGGTGCTAAAATTCAAGATTTAGGTTTTTGGATATTAAATGATGTAATATGGAATAAAAATAATCCTATGCCAAATTTTAGAGGCACAAGATTTACAAATGCTCATGAAACTTTAATTTGGGCTTCCAAAAATAAAAACTCTAAATATACATTTAACTATCAATCTCTTAAATGTTTTAATGATGACCTTCAGATGAGATCGACTTGGAATTTTCCAATTTGTAATGGAAAAGAAAGGTTAAAAAAAAATGGAAAAAAAATTCATTCTACACAAAAACCAGAATCATTAATTCACAGAATATTATTAGCATCTTCAAATAAAAAAGATTTAATATTGGATCCATTTTTAGGATCCGGCACAACTGCCGTAGTGTCAAAAAAACTTGGAAGATTTTATTGTGGAATTGAAAAAGATAAAATATATTTTAATGCGGCAATCAAAAGAATAAATGATACAATTCAAATTGAAGATGATTATTTAGATACATTGCAAAATAACAGATCTAAACAAAGAATTCCTTTTGGTTCACTAGTAGAGTTGGGAGTAATTAAACCAGGTACAGAAATATATGACCAAAAGAAAAAAATTAATGCCAAAATTATGATTGATGGAAGTATAAAATATCAAAAATCAGAGGGTTCAATTCATAAAATTGCTGCAAAGATACTTGGCGCAGAAAGCTGTAATGGGTGGACATATTGGCATTATCTTTCTGGAAATACACTAAAACCTATTGACGAATTAAGACAAAGATTAAGATCTAATAATTAATCTTTGTAAATTTTACCTAAATAGTTTTTCAAAAAATTATTGTTTTTAACTAAAAATTTTAGAATAGAGTTTCTAAATAAAGAAAATACAGGGTTTGATAAATGAAAAGAAAAATAATTTAATCTAGATCTCCAATTTATAGAATTTAATCTCTTTGTCCTTTTTTCATAGTAATTACTTCCATTATTTTCCATTTGTTCATATAGCTCTTTAGAAGACTCAATTGATTGAGAAGCGCCTTGGGCAAAAGAAGGTGGTAATGCAAAAAGAGCATCTCCTAAGAAATAGATATTTTTATTTTCCGAAATTTCTATTTTATCACTTACATATACTGGAAATGATTTTATATTTGTTAATTTTCCATTTAAATCTATTTTGGTTTTTTTATATAATTCTTCGGCAGTTGATTGCAAAAAATCCTGATCCGTATAAGTATTAATATCTAATAGTTCTTTCTTGATTACTGAAATAAAATTAAATTCATTATTTTGACTTACGGGATAAATTACAAAATGGAAATTTGACCCAAAATATAAAGAAATGCCTTTACTTTGATAATCTACAATATTTGCCCTTAAGGCTAAGGAATTAAAATATTTAGGTTTGCAATCTTTCTTCAATATAATTGATTTTGTATTAGAAAAAACTCCATCAGAAACAATTAAGTAATCAAATTCTTCAACATAATTTTCGTCAAAATGTAAGGTTAATTTTTTTCCATAACTTATATTTTTTAAATTAGTACTAAATTTAATTTTATTTTTTGAAATTTTTTCTAGTAAAAATTTTAATAAAGTAGACCTTTTAAGAGTCGTATATTGATTTTTATCATAATTGAATTTAGATATTTCAAAATCACAAATTTTTTTGTTATCTTGTGCATTTATAAAAAAAATTTTTTTAGGATTATAAATTTTGTTTTTGTCTATTTCATTAAAACCTATTTGATTAAGTAATTTAATACTATTAACAGAAAGTTGAATGCCATAACCATCATCTAAGTTTAAAGATATTTTTTTTTCGAAAATAGTAAAATCATATTCTGAATTTTGATTTAAAAGATTTGCAAAAAATAATCCTGAAATACCTGCGCCAATAATAGCAATTTTTTTCATGAATAATTTGAAACAGAATTAAAAATTTTTTTAGTAAAAGAAGGCAAAATTTGACTTTTAATATTTTTTTTATCTAACATATAACTATTAGTTTTTTTTATAATTTTGTTTTTTTTATTTAAAATAATTTTCATATCCATATTTGATATTTTGATATTAATTTTTTTACTTATAGAAGAATTAAATTCTTTTCTTTCAACTTCTTTCATTGGAAAAATTAAAAAATTTTTTAAAAATTTAAATTTATTATTTTTAATTAATAAATATTTATTTTTATTTTTATAAATTTCTGCTTTGAAATATTTTATTTTATTAATTTTATTTTTTGACTTTACTTTAAAATCTTTTTTTTGAAACGATTTACATTGATTTGATATAGGACATTTAAAACATAATGGGTTTATTGGTTTGCAAATTAACGCACCAATTTCCATTATTGCTTGAGCATATTCGCTGGATCTTTTTGATTCTCCAAAAAATTTTTTTTTTTTAATTATATTTTCTTTTGCTATTTCCTTATTTTTTTTTAAAAAAAAAACTCTTTTTATTACTCTTTCAACATTTCCATCTAACGGGATAATTGGTTTATTGAAAGCTATCGCCATAATTGCCCTTGAAGTATATTCGCCTATTCCAGGCAGTGTCTTTAATTCATCTATAGTATTTGGAATATTGCCATTGAATTCATAGATTATTTTTTTTGCAGTTTTTTTAAGATTTGAAGCTCTAGAATAATACCCCAAACCTTCCCAGCATTTCATTAATTTTAAATTATTTACTTTTGAAAGCTTGTGTAAATTTGGAATTTTTTTTACAAAATTGTTAAAATAAGGAACTACAGTTTTAACTTGAGTTTGTTGCAACATAAATTCACTTACCAAGGTAAAGTATTGCATTTGTTTTTTAGATAAATGATTTCTCCATGGTAGCTTTCTTTTATTATTATCGTACCAATTAAGAATTTTTTTTGATATGTTCTCTTTCTTCATATGCGTTTTAAAAATTATACTAGGCAGAGAAAGAAACCAATTCAAGGTTTAAGATCATTTAGTGACAGTTTACCAAAAGATATAAAAAAAATAATTATTAATAAGGCTGATATATATTCGAAAATTCTTGATAATTGGAAAAAAATTGTGGGAAATGACCTTTTTGAAGCATGTGCCCCAATATCATTTAAAAATTTAAAAAACTCAAAAGTAAAACTAATTAATATATCAGTAAAAAGAGGAAAAGAAATAGATGTCGAATATTCTAGAAAAGTTATAATAGATAAAATAAATACTTTCCTTGGGTATAAATTTGTTAATTCAATTAAATTAAGCGCTTATAAGGATAAACAAAAATGAAAAAAATATTTTTAATCATACTATTCTCATTTATTAGTTTTTCTTCATTAAGTTTAGAAACAAAAGTTAAAACAATCTATGAAGGAAATCCTGATGCAGAAGTTCAATTAATTGTATATGAGTCTCTTACATGTGGTCACTGTGCGGATTTTCATAATGATGTTTATCCTGAATTAAAAAAAAATTTTATTGATACAGGTTTAATAAAAATTGAATTTAGAAGCTTTCCTTTAGATTTAGCAGCATTAAATGCTTCAAAGATAGCACATTGTAAAAATGATGGAAAATCAGATATTTTACATTATTTATTTAAAAATCAAAAAAAATGGGCCAAAGGAAAAACAATAGAAGAAATAAATTCAAACCTTCTTAGATTTTTTGAATCTGGAAAATACGATATTGATATTTTTAAATGTATAAGTAATAAAGAAGTCGAAGATCATATTTTAGAAGATCGAATCGAGGCAGTGAAAAAGTTTGAGTTAAATTCTACTCCTACTTTAATAATTAATAATAAAAAGTTTGATAAACCGCTAAAGTATAAAAATATAAAAAAAACCCTAGAAAAACTGATATAAGTTGAAAATGGAATTTAAAAAAATTCAACTTAATGGATTTAAGTCCTTTGCAGAAAAAACTGACTTTTTAATTGAAGAAGGTCTTACAGGAATTGTTGGTCCAAATGGCTGTGGAAAATCTAACATTGTAGAGTCGTTAAGATGGTGCATGGGAGAAACATCAGCAAAAAGCATGAGAGGCTCTGGCATGGAAGATGTTATTTTTTCTGGTACTTCAAACAAACCGTCAAAAAACATTGCTGAAGTTTCAATATCTTTAACAAACAAAGAAAAAGACGGTCCTCACCAATATAAAAAATTAGACAACATTGAAATTAAGAGAAAAATTGAAAAAGATAAAGGTTCAAAATTTTATCTTAATAATAAAGAAGTTAGAGCAAAAGATGCTCAAATGTTTTTTGCAGATTTATCTACTGGTGCTCACTCTCCATCCTTAATTAGTCAAGGTCGAATAGGTGCTTTAGTCACAGCAAAGCCCGCAGATCGTAGAGCAATTCTTGAGGAAGCAGCTGGAATTGCTGGCTTGCATGTAAGAAGACATGAAGCAGAACTTAGACTAGATGCTGCAGAAAATAATTTGAAAAGAGCAGATGAATTAAGAAGACAACAGGAAAAACAGTTAGCGAATCTTCAAAAACAAGCTGAGGAAGCAACTAAATACAAAATTATCTCTGAAGAAATCAAAAAAATTGAAGCAGGTTTATATTTTCTTAGACTAAAAGATATTGATAAGGAGATAAAATTAGAAAATGAGATAAATAGTGAAGCAGAAAATGAAGTTAAAAAATATAATGAAAAACTTGAAGATATTGAAAAAAATATCAAAATAGAAACGGAAAAAGTAAACCCAATAAGAGAAAAAAATATTGAAAATCTCTCTAAAATTCAAAGATTAAATTTAGAATTAAAAGGTTTAGATGAAGAAAAAGAAAGAATTCAAATTGGAATCCAAAATATTAAAAAATCATTAAACACTATTGAAGAAGATACTGATAGAGAAAAAAGTATTGTTATAGATGCAACTTCTAATGAAAAAAGACTGAAAGAAGAAAAAAATGAATTAATTGAAATAGACTCAAAATACTATGATACAGAAAAGAAATCTAATGAAGACTTGGATATTACAAAAAATAGATTAAACATAGAAATAGATAAAGTAAAAGAATTAATAAACGCAAAAAAAAATGATGAAGCAATAAATATTCTTGATAATTGTAAAATAATTATTGAGTCATACGCAGATAGCTACAGTAAAAATCAAAATATAAAAAATGAGTCTATAAAAAGAAAAGAAAGAATTAAAACAATTGAAATAGAAATAGAAAGCTGGAGAAATTTGTTAATTAATTCAGAAAAAATGCTTAAAGAACTTTCTGAAAGAAAAAATAAATTTTTATCACAACTTAACAATTTAGAAAAACAACCCCAATCACAAGCAGAAAAAAAAGGACAAACTTCAGAAAATTTAAGATTGTCGGAAAAAGAAAAAGAAGAGAACGAAATAATTATAGATCAAATTGATAACAAAATTTCAGAGCTCAGAAATGAACTAAACTCAACTAAAGAAAGTACTATTGAAATAAGAGAAAGAAAAGCTAGCTCAGGTGCTACGATAGATGGTTTAAACAAAAGAAGGAATGATTTACTCGAAAGAGTCCAAACCGAACTTGATTTAAATGAAAATAATATTCTTGAATATTCAAATTTAGAAGAAAACGAAGAATTTCCAGATGCTGTTACACAAGAAGAATTATTAGATTCAAAAAAAAGAGATAGGGATAAATTAGGATCTGTAAATCTTAGAGCTGATGAGGAAACAGATAAATACGAAACTGAAATAAAAAAAATGGAAAAAGATAGACAGGACCTAGTCACTGCTATAATTAAACTTAAAGCAAGTATAAATGAGCTAAATCATAAAGGAAGAGAAAGACTTTTAGAAGCATTTGAAAAGGTTAATAGAAAATTCAATGAAGTTTACACAAAACTTTTTAATGGTGGAAACGCTAAGTTAGAATTAGTAGATTCTGACGATCCTCTTGAAGCAGGTTTAGAACTTCTAGTTAGTCCACCTGGTAAAAGATTGCAGTCGATAACTTTACTTTCAGGGGGAGAGCAAGCTCTTACAGCATTATCATTAATTTTTGCAGTTTTTCTAACTAACCCATCGCCAATATGTGTGTTGGATGAAGTAGATGCGCCACTAGATGATGCAAATGTAACTAGATTCTGTAGTTTGTTAGATGAGTTAACTAAAATTACGAATACTCGTTTTATTATTGTTACTCATCATGCTTTAACAATGTCGAAAATGGATAGATTATATGGTGTTACTATGCCAGAAAAAGGCATTAGTCAGCTTGTAGCTGTTGATCTACAAAAAGCTGAAAGTATGGTAGCTTAGTTAGCATAGATGTCTAAAGACCATTTTAAAACTCGCTTAGAGATTGCAAAAGAAAAAATACTAAAAAGATCAAATTCTACAAAAGAATCTTCTTCTTCAAAGTTAGGTATTGCCTTTAAAATGAGCACAGAAATGGTCGCAGCAGTAGTTGTTGGGACAATTATTGGGTTTATTTTAGACAATTGGTTTGGTACTAAGCCATGGTTAATATTAATATTTTTTTTTGTAGGAGTAATTGCTGGTATTTTAAATGTAATTAGGTCTGCAAAAAGAATGCAAAGCAAGTAGGTAATAAATGGCAACAAATCCAATGCATCAATTCAATGTATACAGAATTGGTCCAGAGATTAAGATTGGAAATATTGATATATCTTTTACTAATTCAAGTTTATTTATGGTGATTAGCTCTGTAGCAATATTAGTATTATTAAATTTAGGTGCTAAAAAAAATTCTTTAATACCAAACAAAATTCAATTAATGGCTGAACTTAGTTACGGTTTTGTATCTAAAATGATAAGTGATACGGCGGGAAGCAAAGCAAAACCCTATTTTTCATTTATATTTTCGCTTTTTATGTTTGTTTTATTTTGCAATATGTTTGGGATGATACCATACTCTTTTACTGTCACTAGCCATATTATTGTAACTTTTGTTTTAGCTGCATTTATATTTATTGGCGTTACAATTATTGGATTTCTAAAACACGGTTTTGGATATTTAAAATTATTTGTACCAAGTGGAGTGCCTGTTGTATTGTTACCTTTAATAGTTGTTATTGAAATTATTTCTTATTTAAGTAGACCTATAAGTTTATCTGTAAGACTTTTTGCAAATATGATGGCTGGTCATACTATGATGAAAGTTTTTGGAGGTTTTGTAATAAGTCTTGGTATAGTTGGTGGATGGCTTCCACTTAGTTTTTCGGTTGCATTAACAGGTTTGGAGATATTAGTTGCTTTTCTACAAGCTTATGTTTTTGCAATTTTAACATGCATTTATTTAAATGATGCATTAAATTTACACCATTAAAAAAAAGGAGGAAAAATGGAACTAGAAGCAGCAAAAATGATAGGAGCAGGCTTAGCAGCTATAGCTCTTGCTGGAGCAGGCGTTGGAATTGGAATTATCTTTGGTAATTACCTTTCTGGAGCAATGAGAAATCCATCTGCGGCTCAAAAACAATTTCCAAATTTACTTTTAGGTTTTGCTTTAGCAGAAGCTACAGGTCTGTTTGGTTTAGTTGTTGCGTTAATTATATTATTTGCATTTTAATATTTAATTATTAATGACAAAAAAGTTTGTCTTTTATTTAAATCTATTTTGCTTTTTTACTTTTTTTAAAGTATTAGCTGCGGATGAAGGTATGCCTCAACTAAACCCTGAGTTTTGGATATCTCAAATTTTTTGGCTAACTTTAATATTTGGATCTTTGTATTTATTGCTCTCAAAACTTATACTTCCTAAAATAAGTAATAATTTAGAGATAAGAAAATCTAAAATTGCTGAAAATATCGAAGCGGCTGAAATGCAAAGAGAGAAAAGTGAACAAAAATTAAAAGATTATGAAAAAATAATTAACAATGCAAAAAATGAAGCAAAAATTATATTTAACCAGGCCAGAGAAAAAATTCTAATAGATATAAATAATAAAAAAGATAGCTTAGAAAAAGAAATAGATGAAGAAATAAAAAAAGTTGAGGAAGAAATAACTAACCTTAAGAACAAATCTTCAGAAAAAATTAATAAAATAGCTATCGAAGCTTCTTCTGATCTAATTAAACAAGTAATTGGAGCGGATGTAAATAACAGTAATATTTCAGCTATTGTTGAAGATATTTCAAAAAAAAACGAAGGAAAAGGTTATGTCAATTGATGCAACTTTCTGGGTAGGAGTTTCTTTTGTAATTTTTTTTGGGGCCTTAATTTATTTAAAAGT